>JBCBOW010000191.1:0-4651 GCA_039821045.1 Pseudomonadota bacterium | reverse complement strand
AACGTGAGCAGCAGCAGTTTGTACTGTTCACAAGCTACGCAATGTTTCGCCCCTCGCTCACCATCTTGGTGCAAAGCCAGATGACGATGGCGCAATATCAGGCCTCTTCGTTGCTTACGATCAATCTGGCGATGACGGCGATCTTGTGTTTGCTCATGTCGCTGGCGCTCCTTGCAACCCTTTTCGCTGAAAGGATGGAGCAAGAGCGCAGCGAAGGGACCCGCGATCCGCTTTCCGGCCTGCCGAGCCGTGGAGCCTTTGAAGAGGCTGCTCAGAGCATGCTCGATCGAGCGCAAGACGAGCGGATTGCTGTGAGCGTGATTCTTGCAGACATTGATCACTTCAAAGCCGTGAACGACACGTGGGGACATTCGGCCGGTGATCGAGTGATTACCGCCTTTGGTCGTCTGATCGCCTCACGGATACGTCCGGCTGATGAAGCGGGCCGCGTAGGCGGGGAGGAATTCTGTATATTTGTTTGGAACTGCGATGAGAGCGGCGCGGTGGCATTGGCAAATCGTCTGCGAGAGAGTTTCGCTCAAGGACCGGTCAAAGGGTTTTCGAAGGACACTCGTTTCACTGCCAGCTTTGGCGTTGCGCAATGGCACACGGGCGAGACTTACAAGCGTGTTTTCAAGCGGGCCGATGTTGCTCTTTATCAGGCCAAGCGAGGCGGGCGAAACTCTGTGATGGGCTCCGAAGCCGATGGGTTGAGCGGGGATAAACAGGACGATGGCGTGGCCGCACTTTCAGAAAATGTGACGGAAACCGCGCAAGTCGTACCTTTTGCGCAGTTCAAGCACCAATCGACCTAGCCGCTGAGCCATAGAAACATCCAAGCGAAACCTCGGAGACTGGCATCGCTTCGTTAACTTGAGCGCAGTTGACCTACGTAGCTTTGCACCGGCCTCTCTCCACGTTGCACTTCGAAGGCTTGCGCTAAACCTTGCAGTCTAAGTAGCCCCGAGACTGACTGTGCAAGCACAACTCCTTTCCTTGATCACCCCTGCGATCGCCTTGGTATTTGCCGTGATCTTCGGCATTTTGTGGTGGCGTGATCGCAAGCAGGTCCACATCGCAGGCTACGCTGTATGCTTTTCAGCGCTCACGATCGGCGTGCTTTTAACCTTTGCCTTTCTCGGTCGGCCAAGCCCCGTGGTCGCTTTGATCGTGCACTTCATTTATTCCATCGGTGTCACCGCTCTGGTTTGGGGGCTTACCGGCCGCGCAGGTCAGACTATGTCCCTCAAAGGCTACAGCTTAATCGCCCTATTCTCCGCCGGTTTTGTGTTCCTTGGCGCGATCAACGATAATCAGACAGCTCAAATGGTCGCCGAGAACGGGACGATGGGCATCTTCTTTGCGCTTTGCGCCCAAATTCTCTGGCGCTCTGCGCCGCGAACTCTGATCGACCGGGTCATCACTCTTGTGATGATACTCATTGCGACGCAGTTTTTCGTCCGGCCCATGCTTGTGGTTCTGTCGCAAGGCGAAGGGCCGATGAGCGTTGAGGCTTACCGTTCCTCGGTATTCTATGCGTTCTACGTGATTTGCGTCGCTCTTCTGGCGCTTGTGTTATCGCTCGCCTTAACAGCCTCAATCTATCTGGACGATCTGCGCGCGCAAAAGGCGCGGTTGAACACTGACGGTTTGACCGGCCTGCGCATGCGACGCGCGTTTGAAGTGGAGGCGCATGCCAAGTTTGTCGATGCACGCGGCGCGGGAGTGCCTGTCAGCCTGATCCTGGCTGATGTCGATCACTTGAAGCAGGTGAACGACACGCACGGACACACGATTGGAGATCGGATGATCGCGGGATTTGGACGACGGATCGAATGTCTAACGCGTGATTGCGACGTGTCAGGCCGGCTCGGAGGGGAAGAATTCGCCTTGCTTGTGTGGAATTGCGATGAAGACAAGGCGCGGCGGCTCGCCGACCGGGTGCGCCAATCTTTGCCGGGCACGCAAGTGCGCGCAGAAAATCAGGAAGTAAGAGTGACCGCGAGCTTCGGCGTTGCGCGCTGGCGGTCTGATGAAGATTATGCGAGCGTCTATAAGCGCGCCGATGCAGCGCTTTATCGAGCGAAAGGCGAGGGACGCAATCGCGTGTGCGTGTGCATGGGCGCGAACAACCGGCGCACTGATCACGCTGTCTCAGATCGCCAACAACCGGCTATTCGATCCGACGCGCCGCCGCGCTTAGCCGCCCTCCAGCACTGATTCGATAATTTACCGAGCGTCAGATAAAAGATCGGTTAGCGCTCTCTTAACTCCGGGATGCGAGACCCCTCTGAGTTGTGATTTAGGGGTTGGACGTGTCGGATACTGTGCTCGGATTGATTAATCCGGCGATGGCGTTCATTTTTGCGGTTGCTGGGTTGGTGATTTGGTGGCGTGACACCAGTCAGCGCCACTTGCTTGGCTTTGTGCTGGCGGCAATCCTGATCGCGGCATCCTTTACGATCAACCACTACACATCCGATCCCGATCAAATGGCCAGTCGCATACTGGTCGCGCTCTTCAGCATGGGTTCGATCACTGCGATAGCCTGGAGCGCATGTGCGAGGATGGGAAAGCGCGCGCCGCTTGGCGTGTGGTGCGCCGGGGCGATCGCTACTTTGAGCCTTACGCTCTCCTCGGATCCCGCGCGAGACATCACGGTCTCACTGTTTTGCCTCAACGCCTTTTGTGGTGTCGTTTTCACGATGGCCGCTCAGCTGATGAGTTTTGCGAAATCGCGTGAACTTGTTGATCGAGCGATGGTGGCTGTGTTTGCTCTCATCGCCATTCAGTTTTTCGCGCGACCGGCGATCGTCACTTTGATGGAAGGCCCGATGACTGCGGCCGAATATCGCACGTCAGTCGGCCATGCGATCTTCATCGCCTCGTCTGCCATCTTCATGCTGATCCTTGCTGGCGTTGTTGTCGCTGCGTGCATGGTGGATCAGTTCAAAGCACTCAAACACGCAACTGAAACGGACAGTTTGTCAGGCCTCATCATGCGGCACGCCTTTGAAGAGCGAGCCAGCGAAATGATCGGGCGTGCGCACGAAGCGAGCGTTCCGGTCAGCATCGTGGTTGCCGATCTCGATCACTTCAAACGGGTGAATGACCTTTGGGGACACCCGATCGGAGACACCGTTATAGCCACCTTCGGCAATGTCATCGCGCGCACCATCAGGCCTAGCGATATCGCAGGGAGGATCGGCGGCGAGGAGTTTTGCTTGCTCGTATGGGATTGCCCCGAGAAGGCGGCGGCAAAGCTGGCTGAGCGATTGAGGGTGCAGTTTGCGCGTGAGGAGCATGAGGGCATTGGCGCAGAGATCCGCCTCACAGCCAGCTTCGGCGTCGCCTCGTTGCAAGGGGACGAGACCTACCAGGAAATGTACGGCCGCGCTGATGGCGCGCTCTACAAGGCCAAGCGCGCTGGGCGCAATCAGGTGATGAGCGCTGGCCATGGTGCCTTTCCCGATCAAGGCCGAAAAAAGGGCGCAGTGTTGCCGTTTGGCAGCACCCCTGAACCTGCCGCATTGGAAGGTCACGATAGCGCGGTCGGCTGAGTAACATCGGCGCGCGGGTGGCGCGCGCTTCTTCGACACATCGGCAGGTTTGAATATGGCCGCTGCTTTGCCAGCGGCATGGAAACTATTCTCGTCTAAAGAGATTTCCTGAAGTGCGACAAGGAGTTGCAGACGAGCTTTCGCTTGATCGTCTTTGGGTGCTGTGCCCGCGAGTTGCAGGGCACACCAGTAGAAAATTGCCCAAAATCATGCCAGCCTTGCGAACTATTATCACCTGTCCGATCGGTTAGTGCACTTGTCTTTGGGGGCTTTACGATGCAGGTCAAACGGCGTAACCGCCGCCGACCACCAACGTAGACAAAGCTGTCGCGCTACAGTCACGATCGCGAGGCATGACACTTAAAGGCTAAGGCCCGGGAACCTGGTTTGGGGATAACAGGTTTTGCGAAGTGCCGCGTCGTTAACACTGCGAACCGGAGCATTAGTATTCCCATGTCCGACAATCTTCTCATTTGCGACCTGACACAAAGTTGGTCGCCCACAGGTGGCGGAGGGATCTCCACATACCTGAAGGAAAAGAAGAAGTTCTTCCAAAATAACACCGAGCATCGCCTGCTTCAGATCGTGCCCGGCCCGGAAGACAAGATCACAGTTGAGGGGCGCACGATCTTTGCTGAAGTGGGTGCGCCGCAAGTTTGGGGCAGCCCGAATTATCGCTGGATCAATCGCAACAAGGCCGTGTTCGAGTTGTTGCGCGAGTATCAGCCCAACATCATCGAAAGTCAGTGCCCCTGGGTGCTCCCATGGATCGCGATCCGTCATCGCCGGCGCTTCCCAGAGACCGCGCTGGTGGCTGGCTATCGGACGGACTTTCCCGATGCTCAGGTCGGCCGCGTTGCCAAAAACCTGTTTGGTGACACGCTTGGTGAAGGCTTCCGCCGGCTAGCCTTTGGGTATGCCTGGCTGACCTATCATCGGTTTGATCGGGTCTACACGCTCAACCAACAAGCGCGCGCGATGCTCGCCAAGCTTGGCTATGATCGCACTGGCGTCCTTGGACTTGGCGTAAATGTTGACCAATTTTCACCTGATCATCGCGATCCGTCTTACCGCGAAGAACTGGGTCTGCC
>JBCBOW010000190.1:0-4658 GCA_039821045.1 Pseudomonadota bacterium | reverse complement strand
ACCCAACCTGTTTCACCCAGGCTCACCGCCCAAGGGAACAGGAACGCAGCTTCCAGATCGAAGATTATAAAGCTGATCGCGACCAGATAAAAGCGCACATCAAACTGGCTGCGCGCATCCTCGAAAGCAGGAAAGCCGCACTCATATTCGGAGAGCTTTTCAGCGTCCGGATTGTGCGTTCCGGTGAGCCGCGAGACCCCCATCGGCAAAAACACGAAAAGCACCGACAACGCCAAAGCGATGAAGATGAATAACAGTATCGGCAGATACTGACTGAGGTCGATCACGACGGTGTCCAAGTGAAATTAATCCCACGTGTCACCTAGGCTTGTCGCCCGAGCGGCGCAAGAGCGCGACTCGGGCAAAACTGCGTATGAGTGTTGCACGTAGTGAAACAGTCTGGCTGGCCCCTACGCTCGATCCGCGAGGCCCAGGATTACTTCATCATCCGCGAGACCGCCTTGCGGGTCGCCTCGCTATATGGCGGCTTGAGGCCGCCCAACTTGGCGACATCGAATTTGGGCTGGTGATACACTGCCCGCGCGTGGCTGAATTCCCGGAACCCCTCGATCGCGTGGTAACTGCCGATGCCCGATGGCCCGACCCCGCCAAATGGAAGATCCTCCATCGATACATGCATGATAACATCATTCGTGGTGACCCCGCCTGAGATCGTGCGGGTGAGGACACGCTCCTGCTCGCTCTTGTCTTCGCCGAAATAATAGAGGCCAAGCGGGCGATCATGCTCGTTGATGTAATCGACCGCTTGATCAACGGCCTTGTACGTCATCACCGGCAGCACCGGGCCAAAGATCTCCTCCTGCATCACCTTCATGTCATCTGTGACATTCTTGACGATGTTAAGCGGCATCTTGCGCTGATTGGCGTTGCCAAAGTCCTCGCCCGCCGGATTGACTTCGATCACTTCAGCGCCCTTGTCGCGCGCATCTTCGACGAGGCCCTGGAGCCGCTCAAAGTGGCGATCCGAGATGATCGAGGCGTAATCATCGTTCTCAAGCAGCGTTGGATACATGGTGCGCACGCCCCCTGCGACCCCGGCGACGGCTTCGTCTTGCTTGTCTTCAGGCACCATCATGTAATCCGGCGCTAAGCAGATCTGGCCCGCATTGAGCATCTTGCCAAGCGCAATGCGTTCCCCGGCTTTCTCAAAATCGGCGCTCTCGCCCATGATCACCGGCGATTTGCCGCCTAGCTCCAAGGTCACAGGCACGAGGTTCTTCGCAGCAGACTGCATCACCAGACGCCCGGTCGCAGTGGATCCTGTGAAAACCAGATGATCGAAGGGGAGCGAGGAGAATTCCGCGGCCACTTCCGGGCCGCCGGTCACCACGGCGACTTCGTCTCTGGTGAAATATTCGGGCGTAAGCTCTGCCATCAGCATGCTGGTGCGCTCGGTAAATTCGCTCGGCTTGATCATCGCGCGATTGCCGGCCGCGAGCACTTGCATCAGGGGCCCAAAGGCAAGCTGGATCGGGAAGTTCCAAGGGCTCAAGATGCCGACCACACCCTTGGGCTCGTAGCGCACCTCAGCCTTCGCCCCCAAGAGCCCGAGCGGAAATTGCGGCGAGCGTTTCTCGGTCTTCGCCCATTTGTCCATATGTTTGAGCGCATGCTTACCAGCCCCAACAGTCGCCGCGATATCCGTCAGCATGCTTTGTTCAGCAGAGCGGTTGCCGAAATCCGCGCTCATCGCTTTGCAAAAATTTTCTGCATGCTCGCTCACCAGCGCCATCGCGCGCTTGATTCTGTCTTTGCGCATGGCCATGGCTTCGGGGCGAGAGGCCGTAAACGCATCGCGCTGCAGCTTTAAAAGCGCGCTCAAATCAGTGGTTTTGGTCTCAGTCATGTGGGATCCCTTCGGATATTTATCTCGCTTAATACAAGTGTCGCTCAAACCCAGAGCGCTGACAAGCTAATACCAATCGACGAGCCATCGGCCCTTTCAATCAATTGAAGATGGTGCAGCGCAGCGTTACATGCATGCCGCAAGACTTTTCTGCACGGGAGAACCAGCATCATGACCGCCCTTTCCGCTTCTGATCCGATCGTCATTCTGTCTTATGCGCGCACGCCCATGGGCGGCATGCAAGGGGCCCTTGCTGACGTATCCGCTACCGATTTGGGCGCCACTGCGGTCAAAGCGGCGGTGGAGCGCTCAGGCGTTGAGGGCGACAAGTTTGACCGCGCTTACATGGGTTGCGTGCTGCCTGCCGGGCTTGGACAAGCTCCGGCGCGCCAAGCCGCTCTTAAGGCGGGCCTCCCGATGTCAGTCCAAGCGACGACAGTGAACAAGGTCTGCGGCAGCGGTATGCAGACGGTGATCATGGGCGCCGAGGCTCTGGCGAGCGGCACGATCGATTATGTGATCAGCGGCGGCATGGAGAGCATGACCAACGCGCCTTACCTTCTTAAAAAGCACCGCTCTGGCGCGCGCCTCGGCCATGACACCACTTATGATCACATGTTCCTCGACGGCCTTGAAGACGCCTATGAAGAAGGCCGCGCGATGGGCTCATTCGCGCAGCAAACCGCCGATGAATATCAGCTCACCCGTGAAGACATGGACGGCTACGCGATCGAGAGCCTTTCCCGCGCCAACGCTGCGATTGAAAGCGGGGCATTTTCTGGCGAAGTCGTGCCCGTCACCGTCAAGACGCGCAAAGGCGAAGTCACCGTGGACACCGATGAGCAGCCCGGCAAAGGCCGTCCGGACAAGATCCCGACGCTGCGCGCAGCCTTCGCTAAAGATGGTACGATCACCGCGGCGACTTCGAGCTCGATTTCTGACGGCGCAGCCGCAGTGGTTCTCACCCGCGAAAGCGTCGCGGCGCAAAATGGCCAGACACCGGTTGCAAAGGTGGTCGCCATGGCCGCTCACGCGCGCGAGCCCAAGGATTTCACCATCGCTCCTGTGGGCGCGATCCAGAAGGTCCTCGCTAATGCAGGCTGGGGCGTGGATGACGTTGATTTGTGGGAAGTCAACGAAGCGTTTGCATGCGTTGCCATGTTCGCGATGCGCGACATCGGGATCAGCCACGAGAAGATCAACGTAAACGGCGGCGCGACAGCGCTGGGCCACCCGATTGGCGCTTCGGGCACGCGCATCCTTGTAACCTTGCTCAACGCGCTCAAATCGCAAGGCAAGACCAAAGGGGTTGCAAGCCTGTGCATCGGCGGCGGCGAGGCCACCGCGGTTGCCGTAGAGATCGTCTAAGCTGCACCCATATCCCGCGGTCGCAAGCCGCGCACCGGGGGTCGGTAACGCTTGGCAGGTCGCTCGCGGAGCCTAGCTTACACCATCCTGGGCTTCGGGATCACCCTGGAGCTCGGGATCGGGCGCTTTCGGGTCCTCATCGCCCCACAGCCTGTCCGCCTCGACCCAACCGGTACGGCCAACCACGTCAATCTCGCACCAATCTGCGAAGCACCTCAGAATTCGGCCCACCACCCCGGGTTCGGCGCGCCAACGCACTCTGGTGTCGGCCCGCGGTTGTTCGCGCAGCGCCACAGTCGTTTTGCCGATCACCAAGGCAGCGCGCTCCCGGCGGAGCTGGCTGGCGGAGATCCAGCCTTGCGCGCCATCCGGATCGCGCACCAAGCGCCACCCTTCCTGCTTGCGGATCACTTTCACTGGAAGTCCTTCGCGCCGGTAAACCCAGTCAATCGGGTAATCGCCCCCCGGTCCAGTGCGCATGTAGACTTTTTCGTAGCGCATAGAGGCCCAGTATGGGGGCTCTGAGCTTTGCGCCCAGGTTGTTTCATGTCCGAACGCAAGTGCGGCGGAGACGGCGAAAAGGCTTATCAGGAATGCGCGCGGTGAGGACATGGTTAACGAATAAACCGTAAGGGTGCGTCGCTTCAAGGCAAGCGAGCTTGGTCACACACAGCTTGGCGCTTGACCCGCTGGGCCCGCTCGGCTTAGCGGCTGATGCATGGCCTCTTCATCTGCAGCCCCGCATTTTCCTTCCGGCAAACCGAAAGTGGTCGTCACCCGCCATTTGATGCCCGCAGTCGAAGCGCGCATGAGCGAACTTTTCGACACCGCCCTTAATCTCAGCGATGCCCCGATGAGCGAAGAAGCGTTGAGCGCAGCGATGGCGGATTGCGATGTGTTGGTGCCCACGGTCACAGACCGGATCACGGGCCCGATGATCGAAAACGCGGGCGAACGTTTGCGTCTGATCGCCAGTTTTGGAGCGGGCACAGAGCACATTGATTTAGCAGCGGCGGCGCAGCGGCGAATTATCGTCACCAACACGCCCGGCGTCTTCACCGACGATACAGCAGACTTGACCATGGCGGCGATCATCGGCGTTCCGCGGCGCATCCGCGAAGGCACGCAGCTTGTGCGCCGCGGCGAATGGACCGGGTGGGCGCCATCGGGTTTGCTCGGGCGCAAGCTTGGCGGCAAAGTGCTTGGGATTGTAGGGATGGGCCGGATCGGCCAGGCTGTCGCTCACCGCGCCCGCGCTTTTGGCCTCGAAGTTGCCTATTACAATCGCAAACGCCTTCCCGAAGCGGTCGAAGGTATGCTTGGCGTGCGCTATGTCGGCGATGTCGATACGCTTGTCAGCGAAGCCGACATTCTGACGCTCCATTGCCCGCTGACACAGGAAACCCGCGCCATCGCGGGTTTC
>JBCBOW010000189.1:0-4678 GCA_039821045.1 Pseudomonadota bacterium | reverse complement strand
CTTCGAAAAGGTTGGTCGCAAAGGTTGGGAACTGCGCGACGATGCCCGCCATGATGATCAGCGAAACGCCATTGCCAATGCCGCGCGAGGTGATCTGTTCGCCCAGCCACAAGAGGAACATCGTGCCGCCGACCAGGCTGATAACCGCGCCGATGCGGAACATGTAGCCCGGATTGACGACAGCGGCGATGCCGTTGGCCGCGCTAAAGCTCTCAAGCCCGACAGCGAGGAAATAGCCCTGGATCGCGCACAGGAAGACGGTGCCATAGCGGGTGTACTGGTTGAGCTTTTGCCGCCCGGTCGCGCCCTCTTTCTTGAGCGCGGCGAGCGTTGGGTGAAGCGCGCTCGCCATCTGCACCACGATCGAGGCCGTGATGTAAGGCATCACGCCAAGCGCAATCAGGCTCATCCGCTCCAGCGAACCACCGGAAAAGGTGTTAAACAGGTCCAGAATGCCGCCGCGTCCAAGGTCCGCAAGATTTTGCAAAGCAGCCGGATTGACACCGGGCAACGGCACAAAGCTCAGAAAGCGGAATACGATGAGCGCGCCCAGCGTAAACCAGATGCGCTGGCGAAGCTCGGTCGCTTGCGCGAAATTGCCGAGGTTAAGATTGCTCGCGACGTTGTCTGCGCGTGATGCCATGGTGCGTATACGATCCTAGCGTGTCGCCAATTCGACCTGATGCCGACGTGGCTCTCTTTGCAGCGATGATCCGCGAAGCATGTCGCTTAGCATCGCCGCTGCGAGCCCCCTAGTTAGGAAGCGAACGCGCCGTTGTCGAACCCCGGCGCTCCGCTTTCGTCACATTAGTCGGCTTTGGCGGCCTTTGCAGCCTTGATTTCAGCGTTTGTCGGCGCTGTCACTTCAACGCTGCCACCGGCCTTTTCAACCGCCGCGATCGCGCCTTTGGTGGCGCCGGTAACGGTGAATTTAACGCCCGCGCTGATCGTGCCCTTGCCAAGCAAGCGCACGCCATCTTTGCCGCCGCGTGCCAGACCCGCTTCGCGCAGCGCCGCTTCGGTCACATCAGCCTTGGCATCAAGCTTGCCCGCATCGATGAACTTTTGAACCATGCCAATGTTCACCTCGGCATAGTCCTTGCCAAAGGGGTTGTTAAAGCCGCGCTTGGGAAGACGCATGTGAAGCGGCATCTGGCCGCCTTCAAAACCCTTGATGGCAACGCCCGAACGGCTCTTCTGGCCCTTCTGACCGCGCGCGGAGGTCTTGCCCTTGCCAGAGCCAATGCCCCGGCCCACGCGCATGCGCCCTTTACGGGCACCATCATTGTCACGGATATCGTTCAGTTTCATAAGTGCACTCGCTTTCGCTTTCTAAGACCCACAAGGGGTTTCGCGCTGATAGGAAGCGGCGCCCTTAAGCAAGTGCGGTGGCTTTGTCACCCCTTGTTTTTCTTTTCTTGCTGAAGTCGCGTGGTTTCGCCACCAATGGCGAGGGGAGAAAGAGCCAATGCCCAGCATTACAGACACTCCGCCGGCCAATGTTCAAGCTGAAATGGACGTCTTGAAAGCCCAGCTCGATCAACACATTCCCGCTCAAACGCAAGACAACACTCTCATTGCAACTTGGAACATCCGCGCGTTTGGCAATCTGACCCGCAAATGGGTCGCCAGCGATACTGATAGCCCCAAGCGTGATTTGCACTCAGCGCTGGGTATTGCGCGAATACTCGAGCGCTTCGATGTCATTGCGGTGCAGGAGGTGAAGGCCAATCTGCGCGCCTTGCGCGATGTTTTGAAAGTGCTGGGGCCTGATTGGTCGTTTTCGCTCACCGATGTGACCTATGGCGCGCCGGGCAATGGCGAGCGGCTGTGCTATCTGTTTAACACCAAGCGCGCGCAGCTTTCGGGCCTTGCCTGCGAACTCGTGGTCCCTGAAGATCTCAACTCCCCGCTTGCAGACCCGGTCAACGCGTTTCAGCGCCAGTTTGTTCGAACGCCCTACGCGGTCAGCTTCAAAGCCGGGCGCGATACTTTTGTACTGGTGACGATGCACGTCATCTTCGGTGACAAAGGGGCTGACCGGGCTGGCGAACTGCGAGGCATTGCGAAATGGATGCGCAATTGGGCGGAGCGCACGCATGGCTTCAATCAAAATCTCATTTGCCTCGGCGATTTTAACGTTGATCGCAAAGACGATCCGCAGTGGCAGGCCTTCACATCGACCGGGCTGGAGCCTGCCCCTGATCACATCGATCTGCCTCGGACAGTCTTCGACAAGCCGGACAAACCTGGCGCTGACAAATTCTATGATCAGGTCGCCTGGTTCCGCACGCTGCGCGGCAGGCCGTACCTCACGATGGAATATGTGAAGGGCGGCATGTTTGATTTTCGCGGGGTGCTGAAGCCGGAGCTTTCGAACCAGTCCATGTCGTTCCGGATATCGGACCACTTCCCGCTTTGGGTCGAGTTCAAGCGTCTGCGCTAAGCTGCAATCGGGCAAGCAAAAGGGCGCGCCTGCATCGCTGCAAACGCGCCCTTTGCTATCATGTGCGCCGCTGCAAGAGCGACGGAACAGGTTTAGTCGACCACAGCGACCAGATGCGGGATCTTGGCGATCGCGCCGCGCACTTCAGGGGTATCCTGACGTTCGACGACCTTGTGCATCTTGTTAAGGCCCAGGCCAATCAGAATGTCGCGCTGGTTCTTGGGACGACGGATCGGCGAGCCGATCTGCTTGATCTTTATGGTAGCCATTGTGCGTTACTCCACAATCGCGGCAGCTTCCGCTTCCGCTTCGACTTCGCTCACCTGGCCACTGCGACCCAGAAGGTCTGCAACCTTCTTGCCGCGACGCTGAGCGACCGACTTGGGCGAAGTTTGGTTCACGAGCGCGTCAAAAGTCGCGCGGATCATGTTGTATGGGTTCGAGGTACCGACCGATTTGGTCACAACGTCCGCTACGCCCAGGCTTTCGAAGACAGCGCGCATCGGACCACCGGCGATGATGCCGGTACCCGGAGGCGCGGTGCGCAAGGTGACCTTGCCAGCGCCAAACCGGCCATTGGCGTCATGGTGGAGCGTGCGACCCTCTTTGAGCGCAACGCGGACCATCTTCTTACGAGCTGCAGCGGTCGCCTTGGTAATTGCTTCAGGCACTTCGCGCGCCTTACCCTTGCCAAAGCCTACCCGGCCCTGACCATCGCCAACGACCACGAGGGCTGCAAAGCCAAAGCGCTTACCACCCTTCACCGTCTTTGAGACACGGTTGATGTGGACGAGCTTTTCGATAATGCCGTCATCTTCTTCTTCGCGCTTGTTGTCGCGGCCACGGCCACGACCACGACCACGGCCATCGCCGCCGCCATCGCGATTGCCACCACGGCCCCGACCGCGGCGGCCTTGCTCCTGGCCCTGCTCAGCCGGAGCTGCGCCTTCCGCCGGAGCGCCACTTGTTGCTGGTGTTGCTTCTGCCGGTGCGGCAGTCGCGCCATTCGTTTCTTGGGTGTTGTTCTCTTCAGCCATCATCAGAACTCCAGCCCGCTTTCGCGAGCGGCATCAGCCAGCGCTTTCACGCGGCCATGAAACAGGAACCCGCCGCGATCGAACACGACAGTGGTCACGCCCGCCTTCTTGGCAGCTTCAGCGATTTCCTTGCCGACCTGCACAGCGGCATCGACATTCGCGCCGCTTGCCTTCGCGCCCAGCGTGGATGCGGCAGCCACAGTGCGGCCTTCGGCATCATCGATGATCTGCGCGTAAATGTGGCGACCGGTGCGGTGCACGCTCAGCCGCGGCTTCTCGCCAGCCCGGGCCCGCAGCGCAGTGCGCACACGGCGGCGACGGCGTTCAAAAAGGGAAAGCTTTGCCATCTTACTTCTTCTTCCCTTCCTTGCGGAAGATATACTCGCCGCGATACTTGATGCCCTTGCCCTTGTAAGGCTCCGGCTTGCGCCATTCGCGGATCTCTGCGGCAAACTGGCCAACGGCCTGCTTGTCGATGCCTGAGATTTCGACCGTGGTTTGATCGGGGGTCTTCACCTCGATGCCTTCGGGCACGGTGAGGTCGACATCGTGACTGAAACCCAGTTCCAGCTTCAACGTCTTGCCCTGCGCCTTGGCACGGTAACCAACGCCTGAAATCTCAAGCGTCTTGGTAAAACCCTCTGTCACGCCTTCGACCAGGTTCGACACCAGCGTGCGCTGCATGCCCCAGAAAGAGCGCGCTTGCTTGCTGTCATTGGCCGGGTTCACGGCGATCTGACCGTCCTCGACCTTGTAGTCGATCAGGTCCGACATACCCATCGAAAGCGTGCCCTTAGGCCCTTTCACGCTGAGCGTGCCGTTCTCGATGCTGGCGGTCACCCCGGCAGGGATCGCGACAGCTTTCTTACCAATGCGGCTCATCAGAATACCTCCGCGAGCACTTCACCGCCGACCTTGTTTTCGCGCGCTTCATTGTCCGAAAGGACACCGCGCGGGGTCGAAACGATGGTGATGCCAAGCCCGTTGCGCACAGTCGGCAGTTCCTGCGAACCCGAATAGACGCGGCGGCCCGCGCGGCTATTACCGCAAGTTTGGTCTCAACCGCATCGAGCTGCGTGATCTGGCTAATAAGGGCCTGATCCCCGGTGTGACCAAGTCGAGCTGGTGAGGAATTTGTAGATGGCTATGACTGATCCTCTGGGTGATATGCTCACCCGCATCCGCAACGGCCAGC
>JBCBOW010000188.1:0-4724 GCA_039821045.1 Pseudomonadota bacterium | reverse complement strand
CGCTGGCGCCTGACCCTGGCGCGGCAGCAGCTCGTCCGGGGTGCGCGGGTTGGCCGGGTCGCCCATGCGCTCGGTTATGGCAGCGCCGAGGCGCTGACCCGGGCGTTCCAGGCGCGCTATGGCGAGGCGCCGCGGGACTTGCGCATGGCGGCGGCCGCGGGCGAAGCGCTTTGAACCCGGCGGCAAAGGCGCTACACCCCCGGGCGGGGCATGGCGTCCGAACGACGACCACCTCACGCAGCTTCATAGGGGAAGAGAGATGATCGAGACCGGCGAATGGCTGGACGTGGTGAACCCCGCCAACGAAGAAGTCATCGGCCAGGTGCCTGCGTGTGGCGCAGACGAACTCGACAAGGCCGTGGCTGCTGCCCGCGCTGCTTTCAAGACCTGGAAGAATTCGAGCTTTGAAGAGCGTCAGGCCGCCTGCATGGCGATCTCCGGCGCGATCAAGGAAAACGCTGATGAGCTATACCGCCTGCTGACATCTGAGCAGGGCAAGCCGCATGCGCAGGCCAAGGGCGAGATTTTCGGCGCCGCTGGCATCTCGGCCGCGCAATCGACGCTGCAGCTTGAAGAAGAGATCATTCAGGACGATGACACGCGCCTGCACCGCCATCGCCGCGTGCCCGTGGGCGTGGTCGGCGGCATCGTGCCGTGGAACTTCCCGCTGATGATGGCGGTGCAAAAGATCATCCCCGCGCTTATGAGCGGCTGCACCATCGTGCTCAAGCCTTCGCCATTTACCCCGCTGACGACCCTGCGCGTGGCCGAGCTTATCGCTGACAAAGTGCCCGCGGGCACGGTCAACATCATCACCGGCGAAGACGCGCTGGGCCCGATGATCACATCGCATCCCGATATCGACAAGATCACCTTCACCGGTTCGACCGCGACCGGCAAACGCATCATGGAAGGCGCGAGCGCTGACCTTAAACGCATCACGCTCGAACTGGGCGGCAACGACGCCTCGATCGTGCTGCCTGACGCTGATCCGAAAAAGGTCGCCGAGCAGCTCTTCTGGTCAAGCTTCCAGAACGCTGGCCAGGTCTGCATCGCGGCCAAGCGGGTCTACATCCACGAAGACATCTATGATGAGCTTTCGCAGGCCATCGCCGAATACGCCAAGACGGTCGTTGTCGGTGACGGCTCCGAGCAAGGCACTGGCGTTGGCCCGATCCAGAACAAGAAACAGTATGAGCGCGTTCTTGAACTGATCGAAGATGCGAAAGACAACGGCTACAAGTTCCTCACCGGCGGCGACACCGATCCCTCGGGCACGGGCTATTTCGTGCCGCTGACCATTCTCGACAACCCGCCCGAAGACGCGCGCATTGTTGCCGAGGAACAGTTTGGCCCGGTCATGCCGCTGATGAAGTTCTCAAGCGAGGACGAGGTGATCGAGCGCGCGAACAATTCCGAATATGGCCTGGCTGGCGCCGTGTGGACTGCGGACACCGAAAAGGGCCAGGAGATCGCTGAAAAGCTCGAAACGGGCACTGTATGGATCAACGAATTCATGCACCTGTCCCCCTTCGCGCCGTTTGGCGGCCACAAACAGTCCGGCTTTGGCGCAGAATACGGCAAGGAAGGTCTCAAGGAGTTCACCTATCCGCAGGTGATCACCGTCAAAAAAGACAATGCTGTCGCGTGAGGCTCACCGCCTGGTTTAGCCAATCTCGAGGTGAATTGTGTCTGAGACAGATTTAACCCGCCGCGAAATCGTCGCCATGGGCACCATCCTTGGCGGCATCAGCATTGCAGCGCCTGCCTCAGCGCAGAGCCTGGGCGATATCATGGGCTCTGCGAAGAAGGTCGCCAAAGCGGCGACCTTCTCCGATGAGCAGATGGGCGCCTATTTTGATCAGATGTCCGCTGAGATGGACGCTAACAACCCCCTCGCCGGGCCGGATGATCCCTATGGACGGCGCCTGGCGGGCCTCTCGCAAGGGCTTGGCCAATACGATGGGCTTGATCTCGATATCAAAGCCTATCTCGTGGAGGATGTGAACGCCTTTGCGATGGCCAACGGCACGATCCGCGTCTTTGCCGGCCTGATGGACGAGTTCAACGATGACGAGGTGCGCTATGTCATCGGGCACGAAATCGGCCATGTGAAGCGCGAGCATACCCGCAAGCGGATGCAGGGCGCGCTTCAGAAAGACGCAGCACTGAGCGTCGCGGGGACGGCCAGCAGCGATGTGCGGCGGCTCGCTTCCTCGCAGCTCGGGCAATTGTTCAGCAGCGTGATCACCGCGCAGCACAGTCAGAAGCATGAGCGCGAGGCGGACGATTATGCTTTCGAATTCATGCAGGCGAACAGCTACGACGCGCAGGCCTGTGTCAGCGCGCTGGATAAGCTCGATGCGATGAGCGGCGGCTCGTCCGGGCCGCAATGGCTCTCAACGCACCCCAGCCCCGCCTCGCGCGCGAAAAGGATGCGCCGCAAGCTCGCCTGAGCTGTCCGCGCATGAGCCTTAATGGGGGATGCGAGCGCTGATGAGTTGATAAGGGGGCTGGCGCGCGTTTGCGAGCGCGCGGGGCTCGCCGCGCCGTCAGGGTTGGAGCGTCTGACCGGCGGGGCGACGATGGAGAGCTGGCGGTTTGCAGCGGGCGAGGAGGCGTTTGTCCTGCGCCGCGCGCCGTCGCTGGCCTTTATGGCGGATCGCCCCTTTGGCCACGATACCGAGGCGGCGATCATCGAGGCAGCGCGGGCAGCGGGCGTCACCGCGCCGCGCGTGGTCGCTGAGCTGGAGCCTGAGGACGCCATCGGCTCGGGCTTTGTGATGCAGGCCCTGCCGGGGACGCCGAACCCCAAGCTGATCCTCGAAATGGACGACCCGTCTGCGCTGCTCAAAGAGGCGGCGCGCGACCTGGCGCGTATTCACTCGCTGCGGCGCCGGGACTTGCCCGAAGCGGTGCCCGTGATGGACTACCGCGAAGCCATCGCGGACCTACGCGCGCAATTCGAGGAAGCGGGCGGCGACCGCCCGATCATCGCGCTGGGTCTGAAGTGGATGGAGGACAACTGCCCCGATCCCGTCGAGCCCGTGCTCAACCACGGCGATTATCGGATGGGCAACCTGCTCGCTGAGAACTCGAGGCTCACCGGAGTGCTCGACTGGGAGCTCGCGCATTTCGGCGACCGGCACGAGGACCTGGCGTTCGGCTGCATGGCGGTGTGGCGCTTCCACCGATACGATCGGCCCGCGCTGGGGCTGGGGAGCCTTGAGGATTACTTCGCCGCCTACGAAGCGGAGAGCGGCGTCACCGTCGACCGCGAGCGTTTCCGCTACTGGCTGATCCACCGCACCGTGTGGTGGGCGCTCGGCTGTCTCAAAATGGCACAGATTTGGCGCACCGGCGAGGACCGCATGCTGGAGCGCGTCGTGATCTCGCGAAGGACGAGCGAGCAGGAGCTTGATCTGCTGATGCTGCTGGAGGAGGATGCGCCGGAGAGCGAGAGGGTGCCTATTCTACGATTAGTCGAATGCATCGATGAAGATGGGGAGGCAAGCAAAGGTGAACTTGCTCAAGCTGTCTCGGAGTGGCTCGAAACCATCAAGCCGTTGATGGAAGGCCACAACCGCTTTCAGTTGGCAGTCGCGCGAAACGCACTTGGCATCATCGCGCGCGACGAGGGTCTTCTCCCGTGGATTGTTTCCGAACGCGAGCTCGCTGAAGAATGTCTTGCTGGTTTGAAGAGCGTATCCACACCGGGTTTGCTTTCTCATCAACGCCAGAAAGCGTTTGAAAAGCTAGCAGTTGATGTTCCGAAGTATCCAGCCCTCGCCGAGGCGCGCAGGCGTTGGGGGTCGTCAAACGAGAACCAAATACACGAAGAGGACGAAGACTAATGGACTTCGCAATTCCCGCCGATCTTCAGGCCTATCTCGATGAGCTCAACGCCTTCATCGAGGCCGAGATCAAACCGCTCGAAAACGCGGACGACAATATCCGCTTCTTCGACCACCGCCGCGAGCATTCGCGCACCGATTGGGACAAAGGCGGCCTCCCGCGCGAGGAATGGGAAGAGCTCCTCAAGGAAGCCACCAAGCGCGCCGACGCGGCCGGGCACTGGCGTTTTTCCGCGCCCAAGCAATATGGTGGCAAGGATGGCTCAAACCTCTGGATGGCGGTGATCCGCGAGCATTTCGCCCGCAAAGGCCTGGGCCTCCACAACGATCTCCAGAACGAGCACAGCATTGTGGGCAATTTCCCCTTCGTCGCCATGTTCGATCAATGGGGCACCGAGGCGCAGAAAGAGGAATTCATCCTCGGCGGCTTCAACCGCGAGCGCCGGGTCGCCTTTGGACTGACCGAACCCGAGCACGGCTCGGACGCCACGCATATGGAGACCACCGCGGTGCGCGGGACGCGCGACGGGATCGAGGGCTGGCTGATCAATGGCGAGAAAATGTGGATCACCGGCATGCATTTCGCGACCCACTGCGCCATGTTCGCGCGCACCAGCGGCGAGGCGGGCAGCGCCAGCGGCATCACCTGTTTCCTCGTGCCCAACCCCACTGAAGGCCTCGAAATCGAGGAGTGGATGTGGACCTTCAATATGCCCACCGATCACCCGCGCCTTTCGGTCAAAGACGTGTGGGTGCCCGATAGCAACATCCTCGGCGTTGAAGGCCGGGGCCTCGCGCTTGCGCAAAGCTTCGTTCACCAGAACCGCATTCGTCAGGCGGCTTCAAGCTGCGGCGCGGCAATGTTCTGCA
>JBCBOW010000187.1:0-4725 GCA_039821045.1 Pseudomonadota bacterium | reverse complement strand
GGAGCTCCGCGTCATACTGGCTGGCAGCGACAGGGCCATGGCCACCGGCAGCGAAGATGACCCGGCGCAGGATCCGGCACTCCGCTGCGCTGATATGCGTCGCTGAAAGCTCACCGCCGCAGCGCGTCGGGCCGACACCGGTCAGCACTTCGCGCTCGACCTGCTGCAACACGTAGTTCTTAAGCGTGATTGGCGTGTTTTCCGCCTTCTCCAGCACTCGCACCATCGTCTCAAGTTCAACCATACTGTCAACCACGCCATCGTGATCAATCTGAGCAATGAGCCAGTTGGCTTCAGCCGGGCTGCACTGGCGCTTGGGCTCGGTGCCGTTGAGCACATGCTCGGTGATCGCTTCGACGAAGAAGTCGCTCCACTCCGCATCGCGCACGTCGAGGACATTGTTAACCGCAAACAGCGCTTCGGCTTCGTCGCGGCGGATCACGCCATCGCTCCAGCCTGTGCGGCGCAATTGAAGCAGCTCGGCAGGCGAAACGCTGCCATCTTGAGCGGCGCGCATCGCGACTTCGGTGAAATGCGTGGTCATAAGGCCGGTCTCTTTACCCCCTGTTGCGTTTGGTCGGGTCTCGCACGAATACGCTTAAAACCGGGTTACCAAGGCGGCTTGCAAGGCGGGTTTATCCTCCCTGGCGCTCGATCGCGCGCAAACACTCCGCGCCCGGCGTTTGCGCGCCCCGGGTCCGCTCTCGCGCTTCGATATAGGTTGCAACCGGGGCGCTGCCCGCGCTTCCAGGATAAAGGAAGATGTCGAGCACACAGTCGGAGCTTGCGAATTGCAGCTTGCGCGCGTCGCCTTCGGCCAAGTCAATGCGCGGCGGGCCCAGCCTCGCGATGAGGTCCCGCGTCCTCGCGCCCAGGGTGCCGCTCAACGACAGCTCGCCTCCGCCTTGCGGGGGGCGATAGCCGCTCTGAGCGCTTTGCCCTTGCGTCACTCCCGGGCGCGGCGAGGAGTTTGCGCTGCTGTTCGCGGATCCGCCTGCGCAGGCAGAAAGCGCGAGGGCGAGGAGCAAGGCAAAGGCTGTGCGCATCATCCTATTGCTGCTCCTCTGGCTCAACGGCGCGCTCGGCCATGCGCTTGTGCGTTAAGTGAGCACCCGCAGCCGCGCCGATAACGGGTGCGAGCAGATTGATCACCGGCACCAGCATTACGCCTGCAATCGCTGCGCCCAGCATCACTTGCTCCGCGCGCGAAACCGGTGAGCGAGCAAAACCGGCTGTTTCCTGATAGCGATGCCATGTCATATCCGTCAGCTCCCGACCCAATAGCACTGCGTTTGCAAGTAGGAAAACCACAGCAGGTCCGATCGCTGTGAATGCCAGGATCAGTGCCAGCGGGAGGACCAGCGCGTTGATGCTGAGCGTGCGGATGATGCCTCGCGCAGCGTTGGCGATGTCTTGTTTGAGCGGCACCGCGCGCGCCGCTTGCGCTGCCGCCGCGTAATGCCGCTGCTCAACTGCGGCGACCACTTCATCAGCAAAGAACTGCAAGACCGCCAGAGAAACGACCCGGAAAAGCAGCCAAAAGGCCGCTATCGCGAGGATCGCCGCCGCTGCCGCTTCGGCAAAGCCGCCGCCGCTCAAGCCAAACTGCGCCAGAGCATAGACCAAAACGTAATACAGCGCGGCACCAAGCGCGATGAAGACCAGCACCGTTATGCCCACGGTCTTGGCGATCACCTTCCCAACAACCGGATCAGCAAGCCCGCCAAGAGCTTTTGCAAGAGAAGCAATCACTGCGCGCATAGTCGCTCTCGATGTGCGTATCTGGGCGCGCGTGTCAAACCGCTTGGCGCATCAAGCCTATAACGCTAGGCGCTTGCCCACACTTATGACCATTCCCAGCAACAGGAAGACCCTTACGTGACAGAACCGCGCTATGACGTGATCGCCATTGGTAACGCCGTTGTTGATGTGATTGCCTCTTGCGAAGAGGACCTCATCGACGAACTTCAATTGAACCGCGGCGGCATGACTTTGATCGATGAGCGCCGCGCGGATGAGCTTTATGCAGCGATGCCGCCCGCGCGCGAAGTCTCTGGCGGCTCTGCGGCGAACACGCTTGCGGGGCTCTCTGTTCTGGGGCTGCAATGCGCGTTTATTGGCCAGGTTGCCGATGATCAGCTCGGCAAGGTCTTTCGCCATGACATGCGCGCCACCGGGATTGACTTTGATACGCCTGCGAGCCCGGTGGGGGACAGAGGCGCAGAGGGTGCGACGGGCCGTGTGCTCATCTTTGTCACCCCGGATGGCGAGCGCACGATGAACACCTTCCTGGGTGCTGGGCAATTCTTGCCTTCGAGCGCGCTTGACGAAGACCTCATCGCATCAGCCGCTATCCTCTATCTCGAAGGCTATCTGTGGGATCCCGAAGAGCCACGGCGGGCGATGCGCCGGGCGATCGAGGTTTCGCGGGCAGCGGGGCGCAAGGTCGCTTTCACCGCGAGCGAGAGCTTTGTGATTGAGCGGCACGGCGATGATTTTCGCGAACTCATTGATCAGGGCATGATTGATATCCTGTTCGTCAATGAGAGCGAACTGGCAACGCTCACCGGCGAGGTGGACTTTGAGGCCGGTTTTGCAGCGATCGCTCCCAAAGTGCCGGTGCTTGTTGCCACCCGCAGTGAGAAAGGCGCAGTGGCGCAGGCTAATGGTGAACGGGCTCAAGTGACCGCGGTGCCGATTGACAAGGTAATCGATACGACGGGGGCCGGCGATCAGTTCGCAGCGGGCTTCCTGTCCGGCTATGCCCGCGGAGAAGCGCTGGAGCTTTGCCTTCAACGCGGCGCAGTCGCGGCGGCGGAAGTGATCTCGCACTATGGCCCGCGGCCCGAAGCCAACATGCAAAAGCTGATGGAAGAGAGCCTCTAAGCGCGCCCTCAACTCGTCGCACGTAGAGAACGTGTGACACACCTGGCACACTGTCTAAGCAACGAAATCGCTTCGATCAGTGGCGCGTGTTTTGATCGATCCACTCGATCAATCGGGCAATAGAGCAGCGCAGCGGGGCAGACGATGTGAAAGAGCCGCCCCTCTTGTAACGAGCGGCCTGCGTGTAGGAAAATGCGGACAAAGTGCTGGGTCGACGCGCGGGGTTTGCGGCCCGCTCAGGGCTCTGGCTGATAATCGTCGCGGCGCAAGCGCACCATGTAAGCGGCGATCTGATCAGCCTGCGCTTCTTCGAGATCGAAATCCATCTGCTCGGGATAGTTGTGCGCTTCCTTGAGCCAGGTGCCGAGCGTCGCCTCGCTCAATCCGCGCCGGTTGGCGATTGCTTCAAAGCTCGGCGCTTCGGGGTTGGGCGAGAGAAACGGTGGCTCAACCGCATGGCATCCCCCGCACGCCGCTTCGACAAAGGCGGGCGGCTCGGGCTCAGCCGGGGTCGCCCAGGCCGTCCCGGTGGAGACAGTCGGTTCTCCCGAGGAAGCGGTGTATGGCGCTGTCGCGGTCTGACACCCAGTGAGAAGCGGGGCGAGGAGCGGGGTGAGCGCCAGAAGCGCGGCGACGAAAGCGGGGCGGGTGTAAGCCATCAGCCACGACATAGCCGATTTGCGCGACAATTCCTTGATCAGGATCAAATTTCGCACCGCGCGGCTCAACTTTCGCGCGCTTCTTCGCGTGCCACTTCCCTCTGGCCGATGTCGCGGCGGTAGAAACCGGTCGGGAAGCTGATCGCCTCGACCGCTGCATACGCCGCGGTTTGCGCTTCCTTCACGCTTGGGCCGGTGGCGGTGACATTGAGCACTCGGCCGCCATTGGCGATGAGCGCGCCCTCCTTGATCGCTGTGCCCGCGTGGAAGACCTTGGCGCCGCCCTCTTCGGCTGCCCCGAGGTCAATCGCGCCGCCTTTTTGGGGGCTCGCGGGGTAGCCCTTGGCCGCCAGGACCACGGTTAACGCTGCATTATCCATAAAGTGAGCGTTCACACCTTCCAGCTCCCCGCGCGCGCAGGCCAGCATGATTGCGGCCAAGTCGCTCTCCAGCCGCATCATCAAGACCTGACACTCCGGATCGCCAAAACGGCAATTGTATTCGATCAGTTTCGGCCCTTCAGCGGTGAGCATCAGCCCAGCATAAAGCACCCCCGAATAAGGCGCGCCGTTCTCAGCCATAGCGCGCACAGTGGGCTCGATGATCTCTGCCATGGTGCGGCGCTCCAGCTCAGGGGTGAGCACGCGGGCGGGCGAATAGGCGCCCATGCCGCCGGTGTTGGGCCCGGTGTCCCCTTCGCCCACGCGCTTGTGATCCTGAGCCGTGCCGAAGGGCAAAATCGTATCGCCATCAGTGATCGCGAAGAAGCTCGCCTCTTCGCCTTCGAGAAATTCCTCGATCACGACTTGCGCGCCGCGCCCCAGCGAATCGGGGCCGAACTGCCCGGCAAACATGCTTTCCAGCGCGGTCTCAGCCTCCGCGCGCGTGGCCGCGATGATCACACCTTTGCCCGCCGCCAACCCATCCGCTTTGAGCACATAAGGCGCCTCGAAACCGCTCAGCGCTGCGCGCGCCTCTTCGAGCGACGCGGTGCGCACATAGGCGCCTGTCGGGATGCCCGCGCGCGCGCACAGATCCTTGGTAAACCCCTTCGAGCCTTCCAGCTGTGCCGCCGCTTTGGATGGCCCAAACACCGCGATGCCGCCTGCGCGCAAAGTGTCCGCCAGCCCGTCAACCAGCGGCGCTTCGGGCCCGATGACCACCAGATCGACCGCTTGGG
>JBCBOW010000186.1:0-4741 GCA_039821045.1 Pseudomonadota bacterium | reverse complement strand
CGAGAAAACCGGCGATGAAATCGACCCGCTGCTGCGCGCTGAACTCGCTATGTTCGATGTCGACGCGCTGGCATTCACCGCGATGGGTGAAAAGTTCCTCGACGAAATCAAGGTGGGCAAAGCGCATCCTGCCCAGCCCAATATGATGAAATATGTCGGCACTGAGCTGAACAAGCGCCGCCATGAGCTGATGATGGCCGCTGGCGGTTCGAGGAGCCTTGAGTGGGAAAGCGAAGAAACCGGTGGCGGTAAGCCATCGCGCAACTGGCTTCGTACCAAAGCGAACTCGATCGAAGGCGGTACGTCCGAGATCATGCTCAATGTGATCTCCAAGCGCATTCTCGAACTGCCGGGATCGTAAACAAAACAGCTGCGAACAACGGGCCGCTCTCGAATTTGTCGGGGGCGGCCCAACTACAATAAAATCGGGAGAGGACCCTTTATGCCCCTGTATCATAACGAAGATCAGGCGATGCTCGCGGATAGCGCTTCAGGCTTCATGGCTGAAGAAGGCAACATCGCGAAACAACTGCGCCACTGGCGCGACCGCGATTGCAAAGACGGCTTTGGCCATGCTTTGTGGAAGCAAATGGCCGAGATGGGCTTTACTGGAATGCTCGTCAGCGAAGAAGATGGCGGGCTGGGGATGGGCCATGTCGAAGCGGGCATCGTTCTTGAAGAAATCGGTCGCAATCTGACGCCGTCGCCCTTTCTGACTTCCTCCGTTCTGGCCGCGACCGCGCTCAAGCATGGTTCGGATGATCTCAAGGGGCGTTATCTTCCCGGACTGATCGAAGGCGAAAGCGTTTTCGCCGTCGCTGTCGACGAGACCGCTAAGCACCGCCCAAGCCGCATCACCACCAAGGCCGAAAAATCGGGCAATGGTTTCAAGATTTCAGGCAAGAAGAGCTTTGTTATCCAAGGCGCGAGCGCGGATATGCTGGTTGTGGCTGCGCGCACCAGCGGCGCTGATGAAGACGATGACGGGATCACGCTGTTCGCTGTCCCCAAAGATGCAGCGAATATGAGCCAGTATCCGGTGCGCCTGGTCGATAGCTCGGTTGCCAGCCACGTTAGCTTTGATGGTGTCGAGCTTGATGGCGATGCCGTGATCGGCGAAGTGGACGGCGGACGCGACGTCCTCAACGCCATGCTTACGGCAGGTCGGATCGGCGCAGCAGCAGAGGGTGTCGGCGTTGCTCGGGGCGCGATGGACATGACCATCGACTACCTCAAGCAGCGCAAACAGTTCGGCCAGCTGATCGGCGAGTTCCAAGCGCTCCAACACCGCGCCAGCCATCTCTATTCCGAGGTCGAGGTCGCCCGCGCGGTTGTCATCAAGGCCCAACAATTGCTGGACGCTGGCGCTGAGAGCGCAGAGCTGATGAGCTCGGTCGCCAAAGCCAAGGTCGCCAAGTCCGCCGGTCTTGCCGTTAAAGAAGGCGTGCAGATGCATGGCGGCATCGGGATGACCGACGAGTATGACATCGGCCTCTACATGAAGCGTGATCGCGCGCTGCAGGAATTCCTCGGCGATGCTTACTTCCATGCCAACCGCGTTGCGGAAATGAGCGGTTATTAAGGAGCAATATAATGGATATTCAATCACTTTTCGGCCTCGATGGCCGTATCGCTCTGGTCACTGGTGGATCGCGCGGCATCGGCAAGATGTTTGTCGAGGGCCTTCTCGCCGCCGGTTGTGCGCGCGTTTACATTTCGGCGCGCAAGGTCGAGCAAATGCAGGAGACGATCGACGAGTTTGGCGCTGACAGAGTCATCGGCATCCCAGCAGATCTCAGTCAGATGGACGGGATGCAGGCGCTCGCGGATGAAATGAAGGCCCGCGAAGATAAACTCGATATTCTGATCAACAATGCAGGCGCGGCCTGGGGGCAGGACTATCTCGAGTTCAGCGAGGCGGGCTGGCACCGCACGATGGACCTCAATGTCAAAACGCCCTTCTTTCTCACGCAAAAGCTGCACGATCTTCTCGTTGCAGCGGGCAAAGGTGATCACCCGGCGAAGGTCATCCATGTGTCGTCGATTGACGGTCAGCGGATCAACCCGTGGGAAACCTATGCTTATCAGGCGTCCAAAGCGGGCGTTATCCAACTCACCCGCCGTATGGCCGCGCGTCTCATTCAGGACAATATCATCGTCACCTCAATTGCGCCCGGCGCGTTCGCGAGCGAGATGAACAAGGCGGCGAAGAATGCACCTGATGCGAGCGCCGCGATCATCCCCTCTAAACGCATCGGCACCAAAGAAGACATGGCCGCGGCCGCGATCTATCTGTGCAGCCGCGCGGGCGACTATGTTGTAGGCGACACGCTGACTGTTGATGGTGGTATCGTGAATGCCGCTCTGCCTGCGCTGTTTAACAATCCGGCGGGCTAAGCACTTACCGCGTCGTCTCAAGCAAAACCCGCCGGGGCGATCCGGCGGATTTTGATCCTGCTGCTTTCGCGTGCTTGCTACGCCCCTTTTGCTTTCTTGCTCTTTTACGACGGCTCGGTTGGCTTTGAGAGCTTTGCATGCAGGGCCGATGTTGAGTGTGCTGGGTGTTAGCACGCTTATCGTCATCACGCTGTCTTCCCGTGCCAATAGCCTTGACGCAAACCTGAGGTGTGGCAGGTGAGATGACGACCTGTGACGGTTTGGTGCCTGATTTCTTATGATATGGCGCTAATCCAAGTCGGGTCAGTAAACCAAGCGCTGTCCGGCGCGCTCATGGAAATTGGGAGTAGCAAGATGACACACGCACTTCGTTTTTGCTCGTTGGCTGTGACGGTTGGTTTGGCTTTGGCCTCGCCCATAGCGCCTGCTTTTGCGCAAGAGGAAATGAGCCCTGAGCAGATGCAAAAGGCGCTCGAACAGCTCAGCGAGATGCTCAAGGATGCCGACGCCAACGAAGACGGCTCGACCACAAAAGAAGAGTTCGCCAAACACCGCGGCGAAATGTTCTCAAAGCTCGATCGCAATGAGGATGGCGTCATCAACAAGTCTGACGTTCCCAAGCGCGGCCCGGTGCGCAAGAAGAAGATGAAAGAGGCGATCGCCAAGGTTGTGCCGCAATACGACACCGATCTTGATGGCACCGTAACCCGGGTCGAATGGAACACGCAAAAGCGCGACCCTTTCGAATTGCTCGATGCCAATGGCAATGGTGCGATCGAAACTGACGAGATTCCAACGCTTCCACCTGCAGAAGACAGCTGAGCGCGGCTTAAATTCGAATGTTCTCGAGACTTGCGTCTGATTGATGCGGACAGGCGCGCGGTTCGCGCGTATCTTTCAAAAGCCGGTAGTGTGTGGGAGGCCTGTTTGTGATCTTGCGTCTAATGCTCGTTTGCGCGGGCGCGATTGCCTTTATTATTCAACCGCTTCATGCGCAGTCTTTTGACAAGGATGATTTGCGCGCCTTTCTCGCGGCTCAAGAGGCGATCGAGAAGAGTGATCTGCTAAGTGAGGACGCGGAAGGCGGCTCCCTGCTGGATCAGATCAATCCGTTTGCAGGTCTTGGTGACATGGCCAAGATGATGTTTGGGGGCACTCCCACTGGCTTTGAGGATGGGCAAGGCCCACTCGATGGGTTCGTAACAGAGGCCGGCGATATGGTGATGTTTCGCGGCATGATTACGGTCATGAAGCAGAGCCCTGAGACGGCCTACCTTGAAGAGATCACACGGATTTCTAGCGAGGCGGGCTTTGCCGATGTCGATGAATACGCGCTCAAATCCGATGCCATTATGGGCGCAATAATGGCCGCCGGGTTTGAGCCGATGATGGGCGAAATCGTCGAGGGCTTTAAGTCCATGAAGGCCCAGGTCCAGAAAGAAGCTTCGCAGACAACGGGCGACACAATCCGGAAGATTGCCATCAATCGCTTGCTGGGCGGGCTGCTTCAGGCGTCAAATCTGCCAATCCCGAAGAGCTTGGTCCTGGGCGATAAGACCGAGGAATACGAACAGGCGGATAGCGGCGGCAATATTCTGTTGGCGATCGTTCAGGCGCGCGTGCGCGTTCAGATGATGCGGCAGATGGCAGGCATGATCGGCATGCAGGAAGAGACGATCCAGCGGCTCATCTTGCTTGTCGCTATCACCCCTGCCGAGGACCTTGCGGTCATCCGAAAGAACGAAAAGATGCTGCCCGAGGAGATGCGCTTTAGCGATTGATAACGGTTTCTATTGGCCCTCGTTCAGCACCTTCACAAAGGTTCGAGCCATTTGCGAGCGTTGCCGATCTGAGTTCATATCGCCGGGCGCTTTGTAAAGGGATGTGAGCAAAGCAAGATCCCATTCAGTGAGCAATTCGGGGCGCTCATCCGCTTCTAAGTTCTTGTCAAACAGAGCCATAATGGTGCCGATTTCGGAGTAAGCCTCGGTGTCCTCTTGCGCGCGCAGGAGCCCGCGCATCACCGCATAATCGGCGATCTGAAGCGGATTGAGCCCGATGATCGCTTGGCGCTCAATCAAGACAAAGCCGTGGCCAATGCGCTGTTTTACCGGAAGCTGGACCCGGGACTTAACGTTTGTGCGAGAGGCTTTGAGCGAATCATCACCGAGCACGCCATAGGTTTCCCCGCCAGCGCTAAAGCCTGAACCCTGCCGCGAGGACCGCGCATTGTCGTCGCTCGATACTTCCTGGACGACGTGCCAGTTGTAAACCGGACCTTCGCCTTTCTCGAGTTTGGCGCGATAATAGGGCCGCATTTTGCCGAAAACACCGCGATAGCGTT
>JBCBOW010000185.1:0-4743 GCA_039821045.1 Pseudomonadota bacterium | reverse complement strand
ACAACGCCGATGGCCCGCCGATGCGCCGCTCGCAGCGTGAGCAGGACAAGGGCGGCGTGCTGGGCGAATATGGCCTCTCGGAAGAGCAGGGCAACGAGATCATCATGGCCGCGCGCGCGCACTGGTTTGAAGATGAAGATAACGCAGCTCCGGCTGCGGATAGCCAGGAGGCCGCCAATGCGGACCTCCCCCAATGAGCGCCTGACGCCCGACACCTGTGAGCCCGGTGACACTCGCGCTTCTGCGAGCGAGCGCCGGTGCATTCTCTCTGGCAAGAGCTATCCGCGCGAGAGCCTCGTGCGCTTGGCCATCTCGCCAGAGGGTGTTGTGTTGCCCGATGTGCATGCGAAGGCGCCCGGGCGCGGGGCCTGGATCGCGCCTGATCGCGGCGCTCTTGAAGCAGCCATGGCGGATGGCCATTTCAAACGCAGCCTGATGCGCGCTTTCAAAGGCGGGCCTCAGGATGAGGCGGGTGAGCGGATTGCGCTTTCCTACGCAGCCGATTTGCCGCAAGCGATCCAAGACGCGCTGACCCGGCATGTGACCGACAGACTGGGGCTTGAGCTGCGCGGCGGGAATATTGTGCTTGGGTCTTCGCGGATCGAAGAACAGGCGCGCATGGGGATGCTCGGGTTGCTGGCGCATGCCTCGGATGCGAGCGAGGGTTCGCGCCGCAAACTCGATCAGGCCTGGCGCGTGGGATTGGAAATCGAAGGCTCGGGCGAACGCGGGATCGTCTTGCCTCTGGACCGCGCGGCGCTCTCTGTGGCATTGGGCCGCGAGAATGTCGTCCATCTGGGCGTTTCGGGCCACTCCGGCGACATCCGCGCCGCAAGCAGAGTGGAACAGGCGGTCAACCGTCTGGTGAAATTTGTCAGGACTGAACCGCATGACGCGGCTCTGAATGATCTTGGGCCCGATGCTCAAGACGGGGATGATTTCCCGTCCCAGCAGACGACACATGAGAATACGTGAAGGAAATACGAGCTAGAATGAGCGACGAAACAAACAAACGCACACGCAAACCGCTAGGCCTGAAACGGGCGGTCGACGCTGGCGAGGTCAAACAGACCTTTAGCCACGGCCGCACCAATAAGGTTGCGGTGGAAGTGAAGCGGCGCCGCAAGCTCGTCAAACCGGGCGAAGCGGCTCCGGCTGAGGCTGCTCCGCCGCCACCCGCGCCGCCGCCCGCACCCGCGCCTGCTCCGGCTCCCGCTCCTGCGGCCAAGAAGCCCGCGAAGCGCGCTGCTGCGTCCAAAGCGCCTGCAGGTGAGACACCGCAAGAGCGGGTCCAGCGGCTCCAGCGCGAAGCGGAAGAGATGCGGCTTGTTCAGCTTGCCGAAGATCGCAAGCGCGAGGAAGAACAGGCCCGTCAGCGCGAAGAGCAAGAGGCTCGCAAGCGCGAGGAAAACCGCAAGGCTGAGGAAGAGGCTGAAAAGCGCGCGGCTGAAGAAGCCGCAGCCGCAGCGGTAGCCGCCGAGGCTGAAGCGCAAGCTCAAGCCGTGGTCGAGAAAAGCGCAAGCCAGGAGCCTGCGGCCAAGCCCAGCAGCACGCCTGCGCCTGCAGCGCGCAAGTTCACACCGGTTGCGCGCCCAGAGCCCAAGCGCCCGGAAAAGAAGAAGAAAGAAGACAAGCGCGCAGCCCAGCAACCGGCCGCAGGCGGCAATGTCAAAGACAATCGCCGTTCGGGCAAGCTCACGGTCACCAGAGCGCTTAACGAGGATGAGGGGCGCCGGGCGCGCAGCCTCGCCGCGCTCAAGCGTGCCCGCGAGAAAGAACGCCGGATGCAAGGCGGCGGCGGTTCTAAGCCGCGTGAAAAGCAGGTGCGCGATGTCGTCGTGCCTGAGGCGATCACAGTGCAAGAGCTCGCCAACCGCATGGCCGAGAAAGGCGCTGACCTTGTCAAAGCGCTCTTCAACATGGGCATGATGGTTACCGTCAACCAGACGATTGATGCGGACACCGCCGAGCTTCTGGTTGAAGAGTTTGGCCACAACATCACGCGTGTTTCTGAGGCCGATGTCGATATCTCAACTGAAACTGATGTTGATCCGGAAGAGACGCTCAAAGAACGCCCGCCCGTCGTCACCATCATGGGCCATGTCGATCACGGCAAGACCTCGCTGCTTGACGCTCTGCGCGGGACCGATGTGACCAAGGGCGAGGCGGGTGGGATCACCCAGCATATTGGCAGCTATCAGATCACCACCAAAGACAAGCAGAAGATCACCTTCCTCGATACGCCGGGCCACGCCGCCTTTACCGAAATGCGCGCGCGCGGCGCGAATGTGACGGATATCGTTGTGTTGGTGGTCGCGGCGGACGATGGCATCATGCCGCAGACGATCGAGGCGATTAACCATACCAAGGCCGCAGGCGTGCCCATGATCGTTGCGATCAACAAGATGGACAAGCCCGAGGCCAATCCGGACAATGTCCGCAATCGTCTGCTGGAACACGAAGTGATCGTGGAGAAGCTTTCGGGCGAAGTGCAGGATGTCGAAGTGTCGGCCACCAAAGGCACGGGGCTCGATGATCTGATCGAGGCGATCACGCTTCAGGCAGAGCTGCTTGAATTGAAAGCGCGCCCTGATCGCGATGCCGAAGCCACGGTGATCGAAGCGCAGCTCGACAAGGGGCGCGGCCCGGTCGCAACCGTGCTGATCACGCGCGGCACCTTGAGGCGCGGCGACACGTTTGTCGTGGGCACGCAAAGCGGCCGTGTGCGCGCGGTTGTCAACGATGCGGGCAAGCAGATCAAGGAAGCGGGGCCTGCGATGCCGGTCGAAGTGCTGGGCCTTGGCGGTGTACCGTCAGCGGGCGATCAGCTTACCGTGGTCGAGAACGAACAGCGCGCGCGCGAAGTCGCGCAGTACCGTCAGGAAAAGGCGACCGAGCAGCGCACCGCGCTCGCGCCGACGAACTTCGATACGATGTTCAACAATCTCGCGAGCAATGTCATTGAGTGGCCAGTGCTGGTCAAAGCGGATGTGCAGGGCTCGGTCGAAGCGATCGTCAACGCGCTGCACAACATCTCGACTGACGACATTAAGGCGCGCGTGCTGCATGCTGGTGTGGGCGCGATCACTGAGACCGATGTCTCGCTGGCCGCCGCCTCAAATGCGCCGATTATCGGCTTTAACGTGCGCCCCAACGCCAAAGCGCGCGAGTTGGTCAAGCGCGATAACGTGCGCATGATGTATTACGATGTCATCTATCACCTCACCGAAGAAGTCGCCAAGGAGATGGCGGGCGAGCTTGGCCCCGAGCGGATCGAGACCGTTGTCGGCCGCGCCGAGGTCAAACAGGTCTTCCCGGCTGGCAAGAAGGACAAGGCAGCCGGTCTGCTCGTCCTCGATGGTGTCATCCGCAAGGGCCTGTTCACGCGTCTCACGCGCGACGATGTCATCGTCTCGGCAACGCACGTCGCCTCGCTGCGGCGCTTCAAGGACGATGTCGATGAAGTGCGCGCAGGGCTAGAATGCGGCGTGGTGCTGGAAGACACGAACGACATCAAGCCGGGCGACAATCTCGAAGTCTTCGAAGTCGAAGAACGCGAGCGGACATTGGAGGTTGGGTGATCGACAACTCCCCTCCCGCTCGCGGGAGGGGTTGGGGGTGGGGCGCGCAGCGCTGGACCGAAAGGCCCACCCCGCTGCGACTAACGAGCAAGCTCGTAAGTTTCGTTGCCCTCCCGTAAACGAGAGGGGCAACGCATCATTATGAGCGAAGCGATGACAGATTGGCGCGATCAAATCCAAGCGGGCGCGGATGGCTCTCCGCACTCAAACCTGCTCGGCTCTGAGTTCATCGGCTTTGACGAGGCGACGCAGACCGCGACCATGCGCTTCACCGTCAAGCCCGAAATGTGCACCTGGCGCGGCGGAGTGCAAGGCGGCTTGATCGCGGGCTATCTCGACGATGTGATGGGCTATGCCTATGTCGCATCGACAGGGGGCGAGATGGCGCCGCTCAACCTCGACATTTCGATGACGCTGATCCGGCTGATCCCGGAAGGCGCCATCATCACGGGCAAGGGCCGGGTGGTCAAAGCCGGGCGCCGCGTCGTCTTCCTCGAAGGTGAACTCCTCGCCGAGGACGGCACGATCTACGCGCGCTCCACCAGCACCGCGATCCCCACCCCGCGTCCCTCACCAACCGAAACGGGCATGGGCTGAGCCGCGTTACAAGCGCGACAATTTGGTGCAATCCGCGCGTCGACACAGGCACGGCGCAGGCGGTATTTTCGGCATCGCCATCAAGAGGATATGCCTGTCCATGAAAAACCGCCTCCCCCTGCGCCTGTCCCATTGTGCCCTGATTGCCCTTGCCAGCCTGACGGCGGCGTGCAGCGGTGCTGAGATCGAGCAATGCACCGCGCGCCTCTGGACGCCGACAGCCAAAAAGCAAGGCTTTGAGTTGATCGATCTGCCCTCGGGCGAAGTCTGGCTGACCCGCGATTGGGACCAGCAGACTTTCAACGCTTTCGACCTGCCGCTCAGTTGGAGCTTGTGGCGCAAGAATGATCCGCGCACCGGCGCGGCGAGTTCCGGGCGTTTTCTCCATTCCCCCGGCTGCGAAGCGGGCGAGTTCACTTACATGAAAGCGCTTGGCCGCGAGTTCCTGCATGTCGTGGACCTGGCCAATATGGGCGAAACGCCTCCGGGGACAGGCGGGCTGGTCAGAATGGTGAGCCTGACCAAACACCACGTGATCAAGTGGGACGCCGGCGCGCCGATCCAG
>JBCBOW010000184.1:0-4744 GCA_039821045.1 Pseudomonadota bacterium | reverse complement strand
ATAAGCCGGGCGCGCCCGTAACTGTTCACGATAGCGATGGCTCAGCGCTCTCGGGAGCCTTTGCCGGTCTAGATGAAAGCGATGGCGCACTGCTCATTCGCTTGGCGGATGGATCGCAACGTGTCATTCGCGCAGGCGATGTAAACTAAGGAGGGGCCGCCATGTTGCTTGCTGCTGATGTCGGAAACACCAATGTCGTCTTTGCCCTGTTTGATAACAGCGGCGCGGGCGTGCCTGAGTTAAAGGCGCGCTGGCGCATCGCCACAGATCCACGCCGTACGGGCGATGAGTATGCGGTGTGGCTGTTGCAATTGCTCAAGATCGAGGGCGTGGAGCGCGACCAGATCACGCAGATCATCTTTGCCTCGGTTGTGCCGCGCGCGGATCACAATCTGAGCGTCCTCGCGCAAAAGTATTTCAGCCTCACACCGCTTTTTGCCGGGAAAGGGGCAGCCGCCTGGCAATTCGAGATCGACGTTGATCAGCCCAGTTCGCTGGGCGCGGACCGCGCGCTCAACATTCTTGCAGCGCATCACAAATATGGCGGCGATATCATCGCAGTGGACTTTGGCACGGCCACGAAGTTTGAAGCGATTGACTTTAACGGCGCTTACAAAGGCGGCTCTATCGCTCCGGGGATCAACCTCTCGCTTGATGCATTGGTGGGCAAAACCGCGAAGCTTCCGCGCATCGCAATTCGCGCGCCGGAAAGCACCAGCGTGATCGGGCGCAACACCGAAGATCAAATGCTGATCGGCGTCTTCTGGGGCTATGTGGCTATGATGGAAGGCATCATTGCGCGCATGAAGGCAGAGATTGGCCGTCCTGCAAAAGTGGTCGCGACCGGTGGTCTGGCGATCCTGTTTGATGAGGCAACCGATGTGTTTGACCATGTCGATGCTGATTTGACGATTGAGGGCCTCGCCATTCTTGCAACTCAGGCGCGCGGCTAAGCGCCCGCCTATCTCTCACCAAACATCAAAGAGCACACGTTGAAAAAAGACTACACTCCTGAAAACGAATTGCTGTTTTTGGCGCTCGGTGGATCGGGCGAAATTGGAATGAACGTCAATCTGTATGGCTGTCAGGGCAAATGGCTGATGGTTGATCTGGGGATGACCTTTTCAGGCGGCGAGTATCCCGGCGTTGATCTCGTCTTTGCTGATCTGGAGTTCATCGAAGAGCGTACCGATGATCTGCTGGGGATTGTCCTCACGCACGCGCATGAAGACCATATCGGCGCGGTGCCCTATTTTGCAGGCGAGCTTGGTGTCCCGCTCTATGCGACCCCGTTCACAGCTGATCTGGTGTCGCGCAAGCTTGAAGAGGCGGGTTTGCTCGGCCAGGTTGAGCTTAACATCATCGAAGAGGACCATGGCGAGATTGCGCTGGGGCCCTTTACCGTAACCTACATCCCGCTGGCGCATTCGATCGCGGAAGGCAACGCGCTGCTCATCGATACGCCGCATGGCCGGATCTTCCACACCGGCGATTGGAAACTCGATGAAGAACCGATCATCGGTGAGCCGACCACGGAAGAAGAGCTGCGCGCTATGGGCGATGAAGGCGTGCTCGCGCTCGTGTGTGACAGCACCAATGTCTTCAATCCCAGCCCGTCGGGGTCAGAAGGCGCTGTCCACCGCGCGATGATGGAGGAGGTTGCGAGCCACGAAGGCAAGCGTGTCCTCGTCACAACCTTTGCCAGCAATGTCGCCCGGCTTCAGACGTTCGGCGAAGTGGCCCGCGAAACCGGGCGCCAGGTCTGCGTTGCGGGCCGATCGCTTGATCGCATCATCGAAGTGGCGCAAGCGAACGGCTATCTTGCCGATTTCCCTGAGCCCGTCGATTTTGACACCGCTATGCGCCTGCCGCGCGGTGAAGTGCTGATCCTTGCAACAGGCGGTCAGGGTGAGCCGCGCGCGGCGCTGAGCCGGATCGCCGATGACAGCCACCCGATCGAACTCTCGAGCGGGGACGTCGTTTTGTTTTCCTCGCGCGTTATCCCAGGCAATGAGCTCGCGATCGGCAAGGTGCAGAACCAGCTCGCGGCGAAGGGTGTTGTGATGGTGACGGACCGTCAGAGCCTGATCCATGTATCAGGTCACCCGGGCCGTCCGGAGCTCGAAGCGCTCTACAGCTGGCTGCGCCCTGAGGTTTTGGTGCCGGTGCATGGAGAGATGCGCCACATGCGTGAGCAAGCGCGGCTTGGCAAATCCTGCCAGATCCCGCAGGCCGTGGTCCAGGCCAATGGAGAGATCGTGAAGCTTGCTCCAGGCCCGGCCAGCGTGATTGCCCCGGTTCGCAGCGGCCGGCTTGTGCTTGATGGCGATATCATTGCGCCTGCTGATGGCGATGCAGTGACGATGCGACGCCGGATCGCGGGCGAGGGTGTGCTGGTGGTGGTCTTGGCGCGCGGGGCAAGGCCGCTTGTGGAAGCGATTGGGCTGCCACTTGATGAGGACATGCCTGATTTCATTGCGGAAACGCAGGATGATATCCTGACCGCCATCGGCAAGCTCAAAGGCAAGGACGCGCGCGATCCGGCGGCGGTGCACGAAGCGGCCAGGCTTGCCGCAAGGCGCGCGGCGCGGCGATGGTCAGGCAAGAGCCCGCAAGTGCGCGTCTTGATGCCGAGCGAAGCGTAAGCGCAGGCAAAGTCAATGGAATGGACTTCAATTCTCGCGATCTACTTCCTCTTCTGGGTGATGAGCGGCTTTGTGCTTTTGCCCTTTGGGGTGCGCACCGTTGAGGAAGTGGGCGCTCAGAAAGTGCCCGGCCAAGCTGACAGTGCGCCTGCCAATTTTCGCCCCGGCCGGCTTTTGATCCGAGCCACGATCATCGCCACTGTGCTGACGACGATTTACGTTCTGAACTATGAGTACGGTTGGATCACGGTTGAAGATATCGACATCTTGCCAGAGCCTCCGATGGTCAAAGGCCCGCAGAGCTAAGCTTACTTGCGAAAGCGCTCAATCGCTTGAGCAAGCGCCACGTAAAGCTTGCCCATATCAGAGCCAAGCACCGTCACGCTCAGCGCATTGCCATCGCGCGTTGACAGCATCGCTCGCAGCATCGACTCAAAATCGTGAATGTACCGGCTGACATTGGTTTTGAAGGTCTCATCAGACTGATAAAGCTCGGCAATCTCTCGGGCTTGCGCTGCATCGACCAGCCGCACGGCGCGCCGTGTAAAGATCCCGCGGTCTCCTTTGAGATAGGCATCCCAGGCTGTGTCAGCGACTTCGCTTGAAAGGCTTGCGCTGATGTCGATTGAGGCGGAATTCAAGCTATCCGTAATGAGCGCCATGCGCCGTGCGAAATCATTGTCGACCTCTTCGCGTGCTTTCTCGTGCGCGCGCGCGATGCGCTGTTCGAGGTTCGCGGTGAGTTCGTTCACTTTGACGAGCTGATCGCGCAATTGCATTGTCACCTCGCGGCCCACGCCCGAGGCGTGCGCAGCGGATTGCTCCAGCTTGCCAATTGTTTCAGCGGTTTCTGATTGCAGCGAACGCTCAAGCGAAGACACTGCTTCGCTGCTCAGCTTGCCTGCGAGCTCGGACACTTTTGCCGCCGCGCCATTCTCGAGCGTTACCAGCGCGTTGCGGGAGGCATCATCAAGTTGTGCGATAGCGCTGCGCAAGGTTTCCTGCGTGTCGCCTGCATAAGAAACGCTCGCCTCAGTAAGCTTGGCAAGACCGCTGCGAAGCCCGTTGAGCTTCGCCATCGCTTCATCTGATTGCTCGTTCAGACGCGATTGCAGCGCGCCAAGCGAAGCATCAGCTTCTGCGATTTGCGAGTTTGTCTTGGCCAGATACTCGCCCAATTCGCCGCTGCGTGCATTCGTGCTCAGCATGAGAGCCGAGACTTCCTCGGCGCGGGCTTCAACGGTCCCCAGCTCAGCAATCGCGGTCTGGATCGCTGCGGGTAAGTCCTCGCGGCTGTGGCGGGCGCCCGACTGGATGATCTCGAGCAATCGAATGCCAGCTTCGGTAAGCTCATTGAGCTGCCCCTTGGCTTCTTCGATTGCTTCGCGCTCGCCTTCGAATTGCGCTGCGATGAGCGATACGCCTTCGCCGATGCGCTCGCGCGAGGTCTCTGTTTCCTGCGTCACATTGGCGATAAGGGCGCTCAGCGCTTCGATCTGTTCGCCAAGGCTGCTCGCCTGCTGCACGAGTTTGTCGGTTTCAGCCGCCTGCGCCTCGCGGCGCTGTTCGAGCATTTCATCAAGCGCGGCAAACCGCTGCGCCAGAACTTCGGTCGCCTGTGCTTCGCGCGTTTCAAACTCATCCTGGCGGCGCGAAACCTCTTCGATGAAGTGCGCATCGTGCTGCTTGAAGCGCTCATCAACGCGCTTTGCCTCTTCATAGAGAGCTTTGAGCTGGCGCTGCGTTGCGGCATGGCGATCGCGATCAAGCTGCGTGAGCGAGCCGAGCATCGCGGTGATTTCCATCTTCCAATGCTCTTTGGAGAGGCTGATCTGTTCCATCGCCTCTTTTTCGCTCTCGCGCAGCTTCGTGCTCACTGCGCGGGTCTCGCTTTGGAGCAGCGCCATGCGCTCATTGAGGTCCGCAATAACCTGGTTTTCCGCATCCACGACTTCGCCGCGATAGCTCTCGGTCTGGCTCTTGAGCGTATCAAACCGGGTGGACATCGTATTTTCGATCCGCCGCAGGTTATCTTCAAAGCTGCTCAGTGTCTCATCAATCTGGCCAAAGAAGGCCTTGATCTGCGTTTCGCTGGTCTC
>JBCBOW010000183.1:0-4752 GCA_039821045.1 Pseudomonadota bacterium | reverse complement strand
CCTTGAACAGCCGTGCGAGCAACCAGGCCAATGGCAGCGACGCCAACAACACGCCTGCTTCAATCGCACCGTCCAGTGAGGTCAACTGTGTGACGACTGCTGTCCAGGCGTCACGCGCAAACTCTACGAGCGGCGCGGCCGTTTCACTGAGTTCCTCGACCACTTCACCCACGATTTCGTCGTTACTTTGCGCCTGCACGGCGTACGGATGTTTCATACACCACATGCTAGCAGCAGTTGACTGTGCGAGGAAAAAGCGCAGCATGGACCCCATGCACATCACCGACGAACATCTGCGCCACGCCGTGGCGAGCGGTACGATCAGCGCAGCGCAAGCGGTGACGGGAGATGCAGCGGGCTTTCTTATCTCTCCCGGCCCATGCACGCCTGATGATGCCGGTGTGAGCCTTGATCTCGTCGCCGCGTGTGCTGATGCGCACAAGCCGCTTTTGGGCGTGTGTCTGGGCCATCAGGCGATCGGTCAACATTTTGGCGGCACGGTGAAGCGAGGCGGGCTGATGCACGGCAAGACCTCAATGGTAACCCATGATGGAACAGGCGTCTTTGCAAAGCTGCCTTCGCCCTATCGGGCAACGCGCTATCACAGCCTCGAAGTGGTTGACGCGCCCGCTTGCCTCATCGCCAACGCGCACAGCGAGACGCCGGGCGGTGATCATCCCAGCGTGATGGGCTTTCGCCATGAGAGCCTCCCGATCCACGGCGTGCAATTTCACCCCGAAAGCATCGCCACCGAGCATGGCCACGCGCTGCTCGCGAATTTCCTGGGCGTATGCGGCATCGAGGTGCAATTGCCCGAGCGGCTCAACGAAAGTCTGGATGCATGACCGCTCTGCCTGACATTCGGTCCGCGCTCACAGAAACCGAAGCGGAAACAGCCTTTGGCGTGCTCTTGGATGGCGAGCCGAGCGAAGCTGAGATCGAGCAGTTCTTGATCACGCTGACAGAGCGCGGCGAGACGTCGAACGAAATCGCAGGCGCGGCGCGTGCATTGAGAGCGCGGTTGATCCCGATCGAGGCGCCTGATGGTGCGATCGACGTGTGCGGCACGGGCGGCGATGGGCACCACACGCTTAATGTCTCAACCGCGGTCAGCCTGGTGGTTGCCGCCTGCGGTGTCCCGGTGGCGAAACATGGCAACCGTGCCGCTTCCTCCAAAGCGGGTGCGGCCGACACGCTGGAGGCGCTTGGCCTTGATATGGATGCTGCCGGGCGCACAGCAGAGCAGACGCTGGACAAGCTCGGCATCTGCTTCCTGTTTGCCAAGAACCATCATCCCGCGATGGGCCGCATTCAGCCGATCCGCAAAAAAATCGGCAAGCGCACGATCTTCAACCTCATGGGCCCGCTCTCAAACCCGGCGGCGGTCAACAGCCAGCTTATCGGCATTGCCCGGCCCGCCTATGTGCCGATTTATGCCGGCGCGCTCGCCAAGCTTGGCACAGGCCAATCGATGATCGTTTCAGGCGATGAAGGCCTCGATGAGCTCAGCCTTGCCGGTGGCAATGAGGTCGCGATGGTCACAGGCCATACCTTTTCGATGGAGCGCCTTTCTGCTGAGGACGCTGATCTGCCCTCTTCCCCTGTCGAAGCCATCCGCGGCGCGGATGCGGCTTACAACGCGGAAGCTTTGAAAGATCTGCTTCTGGGCGCCAAGAGCCCCTATCGCGATGCGGTTTTGTTTAACGCGGCTGGTGCCTTGGCGGTGGCGGGCAAAGGCGAGGAATGGATCGAGCGCGTCGGGCTGGCGGCAGAGGCGATCGATTCAGGCCGCGCCAGGAAACTGCTGAGCGCGTGGATCGATATGGCGAAATGATGGTGCGGCTCAATGGATAAGCTTACTGAAATCTGCACGGCCAAGCGCGCGATCGTAAAGGAGCGGCAGGTCAAGACCGAGCGGTCGGTGCTCGATAGCCTGGCGCAAACGCAAAGCCCGCCGCGCGGGTTTGAAGCCGCCTTGCGCGCCCGGGTTCGCTCTGGCTTTGCGCTCATCGCTGAGATCAAACGCGCAAGCCCTTCCAAAGGCGTTATCCGCGAAGATTTCCGCCCCGCCCAGCACGCGGCCGCTTATGAAGAGGGCGGCGCTGCGTGTCTCTCCGTCTTGACCGATGCGCCCTATTTCCAGGGCCATGAGGATTATCTTATTGCTGCGCGTGCAGCCTGCGGTCTGCCGGTGCTGCGCAAGGACTTTATGGTTGACCCCTGGCAATGCATTGAAGCGCGCGCGATCGGCGCGGATGCAATCCTGATCATTGTCGCCGCGCTGGAGGATGGCGCGATGGCGGAGATTGAAGCGGCTGCGCTCGAATTGCAGATGGATGTGCTTGTCGAGGTTCACGATGAGGCAGAACTCGAGCGCGCCAGTCAGACGCTGCGCTCCCGGCTGATCGGCATCAACAATCGCGATCTCAAGACCTTCAAGACCACTCTTGCGACCACAGAGCGCCTCGCGCCGCTTGCCCCGCAAGACGCGCTGATCGTTGGTGAAAGCGGGATCAACACGCACAGCGATCTGGTGCGGCTCAGCGATGCCGGGGTGCGCACCTTTCTGGTTGGCGAGAGCCTGATGCGCGCTGATGATGTCGCAGAGGCGACGCAGCGCCTACTTGAAGGCTGAGGCGAGCACAGCTGCATGGCCGAGCCTCTGTATCCTCAAGTGTGTGCTGTGAAGTCTGCACCCTACAATCAGTGTCCTACAGGCGCGAAAGGTGCCACAAGGCCTCTATGACACGCACCGACCTCAGCCTTAACTCATCGACTGGATCGATTAGTTCGCGCCTGATTGATCGAGCGGTTTTTGACGCCAGAACAGTGTGCCAGGTGTGTCAGGCGTTCTGTGCGTACGACGAACCGAGTGCGATTGCCGAGGCCGCGCAATGAGCCGACTCACGCATCTGAGCGAAGACGGCGCGGCGCATATGGTTGATGTGGGCGGCAAGCCTGCGACGCAGCGGGTCGCCATCGCGGCGGGCCGGATTACGATGGCAGCGCAAGCGCTCGAAGCTATCCGCGCGGGCGATGCACCCAAAGGCGATGTGCTGGGCACAGCGCGCATCGCCGGGATCATGGCAGCCAAGCGCACCGGCGAGCTGATCCCCTTATGCCACCCTTTGGGCCTCGAAGCGGTAACGCTCGATTTCGAGTTTGAGGAAGCGGCGATCAGGGCCACCGCCACCGCTTCGCTGACAGGCAAGACCGGGGTCGAAATGGAAGCGATGGTCGCCGTCTCCACAGCGCTCCTCACCATCTACGATATGGCCAAGGCGATTGATAAGGGCATGGTGATCAGCGAGGTGCGCCTGATCGAGAAGCGCGGCGGTAAATCGGGCACGTGGAAGGCCGAGCTTGGCTGAATTGCTCGATCTTGCTGAGGCCCAGGCGCGGCTGATAGCCTTGGCGCCTCAGATGCCGATTGTCACCGCGAGCGTGCCTGATGGCCAGATCCGCTATCTGGCGCACGATCTCACCGCGCAGCGCACGCAGCCTGCTGCGGACCTTTCGGCGATGGACGGCTATGCAATCTGCGGCGATGGACCTTGGCGCAAAGTGGGCGAAAGCCGCGCGGGGCAGCCCTTTGAAGGTCGCATCATGCCAGGAGAATGCACGCGCATCTCAACCGGCGCGCATATGCCAGACGGCTGCGACCGCGTCCTGATCCAGGAAAATGCGCAAGTGGATGCCAATCGCGTTACGCTGGCGCCGGGTGAAACGATCCCACCGCCCCAGCGCCACGTGCGCTTGAAGGGTTTCGACTTTGCGCGCGGGGAGATGGTGCTGGCTGGCGGCACGCGGCTTGGGCCGGCGCAGCGCGCGCTTGCCTTGGCTTCGGGCCATGCAAGCGTACCGCATCACCATGCGCCTGTGGTTCACGTGCTGGATAGCGGCGATGAATTGGCCGCTGACCCCACCCGCCTCGCTGCGCACCAGATCCCTGCTAGCAATGGCCCGATGATCGCCGCGATGATCGCCCCTTTTGTGGGCTCGGCAGCGATGCTTGGCCCGGTGGCTGACGATCGCGGCGCTCTTGCGCAAGCGTTGGAGCATGCCGAGGCAGCAGATATCCTCATCACAAGCGGAGGCGCTTCGGTGGGGGATCATGATCTCATCCAGCATGCGCTGCGCGATTGGGGCGCCGAAATTGCGTTTTGGAAGGTCGCGATCAAGCCGGGCAAGCCGCTGATGGTGGCGACGAGGAAGCGCGAAGAGGGCCAGCAAGTGATCCTTGGCCTGCCGGGCAATCCGGTCTCGAGCTTCGTCACCGCATTCCTGTTTGCGCTCCCGCTGGTGCGCGCCGCGCTGGGCGATCCTGACCCGTTGCCCAAAACCAGCACGCGCATCGCCAGCGAAGACCTGCCTGCTACCGGCAAACGCCGCGAGTTTGTGCGCGGGGTGAGCGATGGCGAAATGGTGCGCTTGGCCGGATCGCAGGATTCAAGCGCGCTGATGGCGTTGGCGCAGGCCGATTGCCTGATCGATCGCCCGCCCGGTGCCGATCCGGTTCGCGCGGGCGAGCGCGTTCCTGTGTACAACCTCCAAAATGGCTGAATTGCTGAGCTTTTGGGCTGGCAGGCGCTTGACTTGCGTCGCGGAGTTGCCTAATTGTTCCGCATTCGTTCACCATTTCGGTGAGCGGGAGCGCTGATAACGCACTAAGATCGCAGAGTGTCTGCGATGAGTGCCTCTTGCTGGCGCGCTTTACTGGCAGCTTGCGCGATGAAGCAAGGCTTCGTGCGC
>JBCBOW010000182.1:0-4776 GCA_039821045.1 Pseudomonadota bacterium | reverse complement strand
AACGGTTTTAGCGAACACGCCAAAGCAACAGGGCCCAGCATGTCTTTCGGACGCAAAGCACCAGCCAACGCGAATGCGCTTCCAAAACGCAGCGAACGCCCGCGTGCTGTCAGCGCGCGCCAAGTGGTCGGTACACCTGCGACACGCCCCAAGCGCAATCGCATGTTTGGCAGCGGCTTGTTCTTTGCTGCGGCTGCAATCATCGGTGGGGGTGGCCTGTGGGCCGATCGCTCGATGGCTTACTACTACGAAGAAGGGATTGCTGTCGCCGCGCAAGTCACAGACAGCCGCAAAGTGCGGCGCAGCGGCAGCTCCCGGGTCAACACCAAGCTGACGTTGAACGCGCAGCACCCTCAATTCGGCAAGGTGGAATTGGAACTTGTCAAACCCGAGAACCTTGCTCCCCTTCCAAGTGGCGCGCCGGCAAGCGCGGAGCGGGTCACCGTGCTGCTGCACCCTCATGACCCTGAAGCAGGGCGGATTGCCAGCGCTGATGGCCCGACAAGCCCGCTTCTCATCACGACGATCATGGCGCTGGTCTTTGCAGCCATCGCGGCGCTCAACCTGGTGAGCGAACATCGCATTGTGGGCTCGCGAAAGACCAGGCTTCGCCGCGATTAGCCTTTGAGCAAGCGTTTCTCTTCCGCTTCGATATAGCCGCGCGTTAATGGCAAGGCGTGGCGCGATCGGGAGAACTGGATTTGGTAGTTGCACATGCTGCCATACTCAAACACCGTCGCAGCGCCTGCGAGATAGAAGGTCCACATGCGGAAGAAGCGCTCGTCATACATGGCGATAATCGCCTCGCGGTGCTCCATGCAGTTGGCATACCAAGCATGCAGCGTCTTGGCGTAGTGCAGGCGCAGCGTCTCGACATCGGTGGCGATCAGGCGAAAAGGCTCGCTCGCAGCGACAGTCTCGGAAAGCGCCGGGATGTAGCCGCCTGGGAAGATGTATTTGCGGGTGAATGCGTCTGTCTTGCCCGGCTTGCCCATGCGTCCGATTGTGTGGAGCAGCATTGAACCGGTGGGCTTGAGCAGCTTTGAGCACGCCTCGAAGAAGGCGCTGAACTGCGGCTGGCCGACATGCTCGAACATGCCAACCGAAACGATACGGTCAAACTGGACGCCGCTGGCCGCAAAGTCCCGGTAATCGACCAGTTTGAATGTCACTCGATCAGCGACGCCGACGTCTTCGGCGCGGGTGCGCGCGAGAGCCGCCTGTTCTTCAGATAGCGTGATCCCGGTGACACTCACATCGTAATTCTGCGCGAGGAAGATCGCCATCCCTCCCCAGCCACAGCCAATATCAAGCACGGTATCGCCTGCTTTGATTGCGAGCTTGGCGGCGATATGAGCGAGCTTAGCGCGCTGTGCTTCAGCGAGCGTGGAGACGCCCTCGGGCCAGTAGCCGCAGCTGTACTGCCAATGCTCCTCGTCGAGCATCAGCGCGTAGAAATCGTTCCCGATATCATAGTGATGCGCGACATTCTTGCGCGCGCTCGCGGCATCGTTCATTGCGTCGAGAGCGCTTCCTGCTGCCCCTGTGATCTGGCTCATCAGGCTGGGCTTGAGAATATCGCTGTCGCTCTCCCACTGATCGTTCATGCGCAGCAAAGTGACCAGATCCATCACATCGCCGCTTTCGATGATCAGGCGACCGTCCATAAAGGCTTCAGCCGCACCGAGCCGTGGGTCCAGCAGGATGTCGCGCGCGACCGCTCCGTCTGTAAAGCGCACCACAACGTCGGGATAGCCCGTTTCCTGCGCGCCAAAGCTGGCATCGCTGCCGTCAGCGAAGACGATCGCTAGGCGACCCTTCTTGATCACACGGCCAAGGAAAGCGCGAAGAAGTGTGCTGCTCATATGCGGTTCCTCAATGAAGTGATTTAGCAGATAGTTAGCTCTTGTTCTCTGCAAGTCTCTTTTCGGTTACACACCCAAATGTCACGTTCTTTTGGTAAAAGGGAGGGAGTGAGCCCATGAATGCGACGATGCAGCCACATTTGGACGCTGAAGTGAGCGCCTTTCTTGAACGAGTTGAGCCACCATCCAAGCAGGCGGATGCGAATGTGCTGCTTGATCTGTTCGCAAAGGTCACCGGAGAAAGCCCGCGCATGTGGGGTTCGATCGTCGGTTTTGGAGACTACCACACGACCTACGCGAGCGGACGCAAGGTGCACTGCCAGCGCAGCGGCTTCAGCCCGCGAAAAGCGAAGCACTCGCTGCATCTTATGGGCGGATACATTGACGAGGGCGCGGCCAAAGAGCGCGCCGAGGCATTAGGGCGGCTTGGAAAACACAGCACTGGCAAGAGTTGCTTGTATATCAACAAGCTGGCCGATGTGGATCTGGCGGTGCTTGAGGAATTAATCGCGAATGATTGGGCCACGATGAACCGCATCTATCCGCCCGCCTGATTGCTCCGCTCAGATCCCCGCATACCACTGATACTGGCCGATATCTTCCCAAAAGCCGCCGCGCCCTTGGCCGATATCATCCAAGCTGGCGACCGCTTCAATGGCGGTGAGATACTTGGCGTGTTTGTACCCCAGCTGGCGCTCTATTCGCATGCGCAGCGGCGCGCCGTTCTTCTCCGGAATGGGTGTACCGTTCAACTGGTGCGCGATGATCGTTTGCGGGTGATAGGCATCGACCATATCGACACTTTCATAATAGGGCCGACCATAGAGCACGTCCGCGCAGCGAAAGACGATGAACGCTGCTTCGGGTTTGACGCCGGCTCTATCAAGCAGCGTTGAAAGTTGCGGCCCTGTCCATTCGCCGATCGCGCTCCAGCCCTCTACGCAATCGTGGCGAGTGATCTGTGTGCGCTGTGGCAGGGCGCTGAGGTCAGCAAGCGAGAGGTTCAACGGACGCTCAACAAGGCCGCGCACTTCGAGCCGCCAATCCGGAAAACCTTTTGCAAGTTGCTCTTTGTAGGCGGGCGTGTCGACAGTCAGCGAACCGTTGCCGCGAAAGGTGGGAGAGCGATCTTCTGGGCCATATTCGGGTGCAAGGCCTTGCCGCCCTGCGAGCGTTCGATGCGCGGCACGGTGCCAGTCTTCTGCCGCGTCAAACAGGCTTGTGCCTGTATCGCTTGCTGGGAACCCATCAATTTTTGAGCATGCGCCCGTGCCGAGCGCTGCGAGGCCTGCAAGAAGCGAACGGCGCGGAATATCGGTCATGACGGTTTCTCCTCGCGCGTGCCGCCCGTGATCATGCCGACAGTCAGGCGCCACGGCCCTGCAAGCAGGACCATTAGGAGATGCAGGACGACAAAAGTGAACAACAGCCAGCTGGTGATGAAATGGATTGAGCGGGCGCTTTGCCGCCCACCCAAAACCTCCACCAGCCAAGGCGCTGCCGGCTCAATTCCGGGGCTGATTGCCAAGCCTGTGGCAATCATCAGGGGAAGGATCAGCGCAAGAACGATCGCGTAAGCTAAGCGCTGCAGACGGTTGTACGTGCGATCGTCTCCGTCAAAATCGCGAGCAAGATGCGCCCGGATGTCCGCCCACAGGGATGCTGGATGCCAGTCGCGCGGCGATGAAGCGATGTCGCGAACAAAATGGCGATTGAGCAACATCGCCAGCCACATCCCCAGAAGCGCGAGCGCGAAGATCCACGCGCCGGTGTTATGCCAGTCGCGCGCTTCGGCGAGATTGTAGCGTTGCGGAAGCGTCGCCCAGCTCGGAAAGCGCATCACACGCGCCCAGGCATCCGCTGGGTCAAAACCGTAATTCCCCCAATACAGATATCGATGGGCGTTCGAGATACCCAGGCCTGACATGAACAGGATCGTTAGCGCTACAGCGTTGATCCAGTGCCACAGCCGAGTGGATAGCGCGTGGCGCTTTTGCGGTTTTGTCGCCTTGCTGTCCGTCACGCGGGAGCACCTTCTCGCGCAAGGTAGATGACATCGCGCGGCTGATCGAGCAGGTGCTGGCCGGAGTCTATGAAGAGGCTTGATCCGCTTATGAGCGCGCCGCTCGCCAGAAACACGGCCGCATCGGCGATCTCGTCCGCGCCAGTCTTGCGCTCGAGCAGATTGAGCGTGTGGCTCACATCGGTTTCGTCTTCGCTCTGATCGTGGCTGGCAAGGATCGCGCCCGGAGCGATGCCATAGATGCGCGCGTGATCATCGGCCCTGTAATGCTCCGCCAGCATGCCGATCGCGGCGTCAGCAGCGTGTTTGGACATGGTGTAGCTGAAGAAATCGGGATTTGTATTGGCAAGCTTCATATCGGTGATCTGGATAACGATGCGCAACGCCTCGCTGCTCGCGGCGCGCAAATAGGTCTGAGCCATATGAGCAGGGGAGAGCGCGTTGACAGTCATAGCGAGGCTGTTCGCATCGAGATCAAGTTTGGTTGCACTGTCGTAATCAAAAACCGAAGCTGAATTGATAAGGCACCGCCAATCACTGAGCCGCGCCGCAAGCTCCTCAATCATCGCTCGCGCGGCTTCGGGATCGCGCAGGTCGCAGCGGATCGTTTCGGCAGAGGGGAGGGTGCTGGCGAGCTCTTCAGCCGGGCTTTGCGATGAATTGTAGTGGATCACAACATGCCAGCCCGCCTCAGCAAAACCGCGCACTATGGCCGCACCGATCCGAGTGGCGCCGCCGGTGACAAGAACAGCTGGTTTTGACATGCCGCGCGGGCTCTAACAGGGAGCAGAGGGAGCATCAATGCGAGCCATCGAGCTCAGCCAAGCCGCTTGATCGCGCGCGCCTGGATTTGCGGGGAGAGACGCGGGAGCTGCGCCAGCGCTTGAA
>JBCBOW010000181.1:0-4788 GCA_039821045.1 Pseudomonadota bacterium | reverse complement strand
TTCGCTCAAGGCATAGGCCAGCGGAACATCGCCGGTGGACCACTTTTCGTGCACCTGCATCGCGCGTTCCTGCTCATCCATCGAAACCGCCACGACATTGACGCCGCGCTTCGTAAACTCTTCAAGCTTGGTCGAAAGATCGCGCAGTTGCGCGCGGCAGACCGGGCAATGCAAGCCGCGGTAAAAGACTATGAGCGTGAAGTTTTCAGGGCGCTGCTTGGCAAGGTCATAATGCGCGCCATTGGTCAGCGGGAGGCTGAGCGAGGGCACGGTCTGGCCGGGCTGGATCATCGGGCTGTTCCTTTCATGCTTGGAAACCGGCAATGTTTAACCGGTTCGTCATGCGCTGGAATGTAAGCGCCAGATTGCACGCGCGTTACTTACTTTCGCTTGCGCCCCTGATGGCGAATGTTGCCCGGACGCCCGCGCTTGCCCGCGACATATTTGCCCACCTTGCGCGTGGGCGGGCCGCGCCGCTCTCGGCGATCTTCGCGCCCACCGCGCGATTCGATCGGATTGCCGTCGCTATCAAGCGGCGCAAATTTGAGCGCGCCGGTCAGCGGGTTCGCTTCCGCCAACTGGAGCTTCAAACGGTCGCCTGCCGCATAGCGCGTCCCGCTGCTTTCCCCGATCAAGGCTTGCGCGGCCTCATCATGGCGAAAGTATTCGCTGCCGAGCGTGGAAATCGGGACGAGCCCGTCACCGCCCAGCCCCACAATCGTGGCGAAAAAGCCAAAGCCTTGAACGCCCGTGATCCGCGTATCGAAGGTCTCTCCCACGCGGCCCGCGAGCCAGGCGGCGACATAGCGATCGATCGTATCGCGTTCCGCTTCCATCGCTCGGCGTTCGGTCCCGCTGATCGCGTCTGTGATCGCTTGCAAGTCTTCGCGGTCTCGATCCGAAAGACCACTTGTTGGCGGCAATGAGCCCGGCGGTTGCGGTTGTTCAAGCCCATAGGCATCCACCAGCGCGCGGTGCACCAGCAGATCGGAATAGCGCCGAATGGGCGAGGTGAAATGGGCATACGAACCCAGCGCCAGGCCGAAATGCCCGGCGTTCGCTGGCCCATAATAGGCTTGTGTCTGGCTGCGCAGCACCGCTTCCATAACTTGCGCTTTTTCCGCCTCATCGCTCACATCTTTAAGCATGCGATTAAACAGGCTGGGCGTGATCACCTGGCCCAGCGCCAGCTTGCGATCCATGGTGGCGAGATAATCGCGCAGCGCGATCAGCTTCTCGCGCGTCGGCGGCTCGTGCACGCGGTAGATCACAGGCGCGGTTTTGGCTTCGAGAGCTTTGGCCGCGGCGACATTCGCAGCGATCATGAAATCCTCGACCACCCGGTGCGCATCGAGCCGCTCGCGCACGGCGATCTCGGCAATCTGGCCCGCTTCGTCGAGCACAACCCGGCGCTCCGGCAATTCCAGTTCGAGCGGATCGCGCGCCTCGCGCGCCTTTGCAAGCCCTCGCCACGCGGCCCACAGATTGGTGAGATACTCAGGCGCATCGCCACTATCGACCGCGGCTTGCGCGTCTTCATAAGCGATGTTGTGAGCAATCCGCACAAGGGCGCGGGTAAAGCGGTGGCTTGTCACCTTTCCTTCTGCGCTGATCCGCAGGTGACACACCATAGCCGCGCGGTCCTCGCCTTCTTTAAGCGAACACACATCGGCGCTCAAAAGCTCTGGCAGCATCGGCACAACCCGATCCGGGAAATACACCGAATTGCCGCGCTTCCTCGCCTCGCGGTCCAGCGCTGATGTCGGGCGGACGTAGAAGCTCACATCCGCAATCGCGATTACCGCTTTAAAGCCGCCGCCGCCATCAGGCTCAGCCCAGATCGCATCATCATGATCGCGCGCATCCGCCGGATCGATCGCGACGATCGGCAAATGGCGCAGATCCTCGCGCTTGTCCGCAGAAAGGTGAAGCTTGGCTGCACGCGGGGCCTCCTCGATCACCTCTTCAGGAAAGATATGCGGGATGCCATGTTTGGCGATGGCGATAAGGCTGAAACTCTTGGGCGCGAGCGGATCGCCGTAGACCTCCGTCACGCGCACGCCTGAACGCTCAGAGCGCCCGGTGCGCTCAGCGAGCACAAGTTGCCCCTCTTGCGCTGAGCCCAGATCGCTGATGCGCGCGGATTGGCGGATGCGTTTGTCGACCGGGGCAAGCCAGGCCGTGCCGCTCGCATCCACTTCCACAACGCCCATGAGGCCCTCTGTGCGTGCGGGCAGCTTTTTCATCGGATGCGCGGTCCAGCCGCTCTCGCGCTCTTCGGTGCGCGCCAACACGCGGTCGCCGCGCTTCAAGGCCGGTCCGCGTCCGCCTGACCGGGCCCCGCGAGATTTCATCTCCTTGAGCGTCAGCCGCGGCGGCTCTCCGGGCGCTTCGGGATCCCAATTGTCCGGCACCGCAACAGGCTCGCCATCCTCAATCTCGATGATCCGCAACACTGTGACTTTCGGCACCCCGCCCATCCGGTGATACGCGGTCTTCTTGCCATCGATCAGGCCCTCTTCGGCCATGTCTTTCAGCAACCGCTTAAGCGAGATTTTCTCTTGGCCTTTGAGCCCGAAGGCCTTTGCAATCTCGCGCTTTCCAGCGGGCGTGTCTGAGGATTGGATGAAGTCCAGCACCTGCTGGCGCGAGGGCATGCCCTGCGGGTGATTTGTCTTTGGCATCGGCGATTGCCCTAGCCGTTTGGCGGGAGCTTGTCGAAGGGCACGCGTGCGGCTTTTGTTAGTAAGCGCGTGCGATCAAAACACGTTCGACCGCGGGTGCTCCAGTGAAGATACAGGCGCCTGTCGCCGGCTCGCTTTCGCGCGGCACGTTGCGAATGGTGAGCTGCAGCGCTTTCAAGCGCTCAACCACTGCCTCAAGGCCTTCACCGGTCGGCTTGGACCATTCAACCTCGACCCATCCGGGATATTTGCCGCCATCCTTGAAGTGCGCCTCAACCGCGCTCCATTGCGTGAGGCCGCGCGTGATGTTGGCATCGCGCCGCTCGGCCGCCTCAGTAAAGAGCGCCTTCTGGATGTCTTCAAGCAGCGCTGCTGCATCGGCGAGGAAATGCGCGCGTTCGGGAAAGGTGCTCGCAAGCTTGCCCGTCTCGAGGTTCCACAGCCGATCACGCCGCAGCAGTGCAAGCTTGCCGTTCTCCATATCGCGCGGGCCGACTTCGATGATCAGCGGCGCACCTTTGCGCACCCAGTCCCAACGCTTGGCCGAAGCCTTGCCCGGCATCTTGTCAAGCAGCACGCGAACCGGTTCGCCAAACGCCTGCTGTTTGACGAGCTCAGCGCGCAGGCTCTCGCAATAAGCAAGCAGCGGTTCGTCCTCGGGCTTGTCCCGCAGCATTGGCAGGATGACGATCTGATGCGGCGCGATGCGCGGGGGCACGCGCAGCCCATCATCATCGCCATGCACCATGATCACACCGCCGATCATGCGGGTCGAGACGCCCCAGCTCGTCGTGTGGCACAAGGTCTGCGTGCCTTCACGGTCCTGATACTGAATGCCGGCGGCCGCGGCGAAACTGGTGCCCAGATAATGCGATGTGCCCGCTTGGAGCGCTTTGCCATCCTGCATCATCGCTTCGATCGACCAGGTCTCATCAGCGCCCGGAAAACGCTCATTTTCCGGCTTCTCGCCTGCGATAACCGGCAGCGCCATATCCTCTTCAGCACAGGCGCGGTACATCTCCAGCGCGCGGTGCGTCTCTTCGAGCGCGTCTTCGCGCGTGGCATGAGCGGTGTGTCCTTCCTGCCAGAGGAATTCGCTGGTGCGCAGGAACATTCGCGTGCGCATCTCCCAGCGCACAATATTGGCCCATTGGTTGAGCATCAGCGGGAGATCGCGCCAGCTCTGCACCCAGCGCGCCATTGCATCGCCAATGATTGTTTCAGACGTCGGGCGCACGATCAGCGGCTCTTCAAGCTTGGCATCCGGGTCCGGGATCAGCCCGCCATCGCCATCGGCAATCAAGCGGTGATGCGTGACGACGGCCATTTCCTTGGCAAAGCCATCGACATGAGCGGCCTCGCGCTCAAAATTGGCGAGCGGGATGAAGATCGGGAAATAGGTGTTCTGTACGCCCGCCGCCTTGATCCGATCATCCAGCAGACGCTGCACGCGCTCCCAAATCCCATAGCCCCACGGCTTGATAACCATGCAGCCGCGCACACCCGATTCCTCAGCCAGATCAGCCGCACTGACGACTTCCTGATACCACTTGGCGAAATCGTCTTCGCGCTTCGTGGTTAGCGCATGGCGAATTTGAACGGCGGTGTTGGACATAAGCAAAGCAGGCTTTCTGACGGGCGGGCGCGCGGAATTGGCACGATATGAACGCGCCGCGCGCTAACCGATCCTGAAGTGTGCGCCAAGTGGCCTTGAGAGGCGGCTGTTACTGGCTCAGCTCGTCGAGCTTCTTTTGCATCGCCGCCATCTGCTCGCGCAGCGCTGCAATTTCATCCTTGGACCCGTCCGCGCTCACCTCGCGTTTGGTTTCGCTGCGCGCTGGCGTTGATCCGGGGATGAAGACGTCCGCTGCCGCGCGCATCATCGCCATGTTGGTCTCGTGAATGGCTGAGATGGGCCCGGTTGAAAGCCCTTTCTCAAAAGCGTCTCGAATGTTGGCCTGGTTCTGGCGAAAGTTCGCCATGCTTGCCTCGAGATACGATGGCATCATCGCTTGCATCGAATTGCCATACATGCCGATCAGCTGGCGCAGGAAGCTTACCGGCAGCATATGTCCGCCATTGGCTTCTTCATCCATGATGATCT
>JBCBOW010000180.1:0-4793 GCA_039821045.1 Pseudomonadota bacterium | reverse complement strand
ATTTCGAACTGGTCGACGTGCGCGACGTCTACGGACGACGCAGCTACGACAACGCAACTCTGCGCCACGGCCTGGCGGAAAGCGCCTTTTGCAACGCGGTTGGCCGCATGCTGCCATGTTCGACCAGCAGCCTCAGACAGCGCCAATCATTGCGGCCCAGCCCGGCGCGCTCGCTTACAAACGCGTCATATTCTTCGAGCACCGCCTGAAGCGCGCGCATTGAAGCAAGAATGGGAGGGTGCGGAGCGGTGGCCATGCGCTCATCTTCCACCAAGTATCTTGGCGCTCAAGCTGGGATAAGCGCGTAGTGGCTGGGTTTGCCCGCGCGGCTCATCCGCCTGCGTGGTAGAAATCGTAGATCTGCTGCGCCACCTTGTCGCTCACGCCGGGCGCGCGTTGCAGGTCTTCCAGCGCCGCTGCGCGGACCTTGCTGGCGGTGCCGAAGTGCAAGAGCAGCGCGCGCTTGCGGGCCGGGCCGATACCGGGGATTTCGTCGAGCGGGCTCGCGGTGATCGCTTTGGAGCGCTTGGCCCGGTGTGCGCCGATGACATAACGGTGCACTTCGTCACGCAGGCGCTGCGCATAGAAGAGCACCGGCGAATTGGTCGGCAGCGTCTTTTCGCGCCCGTCGGGGAAGTGAAACACCTCGCGCCCCTCGCGCCCGTGGTGCGGGCCTTTGGCGATGCCGATCACGGCAAACTCATCCGCCAGCCCATATTCCTCGAGCACCGCCATCACGCTGGAAACTTGCCCCTTGCCACCATCGATCAGCAAAAGATCAGGCAGGATGCTCTCATGCCCCTTCTTGCCCGATGAGGGCTCAGCTAGCTCGGCACCTTCGGCAAATTTGCGAAACCGGCGCTGCATCACTTCGCGCATCATTCCGAAATCATCGTTTGACTGCGCTTCCTTGATGTTGAACTTGCGATACTGGCTCTTTTCGAAGCCTTCGGGGCTCGCAACCACCATCGCGCCCACGGCCTTGGCGCCTTGGATATGGCTGTTGTCGTAAACCTCGATGCGCTGCGGTGGCTCGTCCAGCTCCAGGAATTCGGCCAGCTCGCGGTGCACCTTGGCCTTGGTGCCTGTCTCGGCCAGCCGCCGTTCGAGCGCTTCGACCGCGTTGCGCTGCGCTTGGCTGAGCAATTTGCGCCGATCGCCGCGCTGAGGGATCGAAATGCTCACCTTCTTGCCCGCAAGTTCCGTGAGCGCCGCTTCGATCAGCTCGCTCTCGGGCAGATCGCGATCCACCAACACAGTGGGCGGCGGCGGCACTTCCTCGTAGAATTGGAGCATCACATTCGCGAGCACCTGCGCTTCTTCAACATCCTTGGTGTGGCTCGGGAAGAAGGCACGGTGCCCCCAATTCTGACCGCCGCGGATGAAGAAGGCCTGCACGCCGATATGCCCGCCCTTGGCCGCCAGCGCGAAAACATCCGCATCGCCCACGCTCTTCGCGTTGATCGCTTGGGAGCCCTGGATAAAGGTCGCCGCGCGCAGTCGATCGCGCAGGATCGCGGCGGTCTCGAAATCGAGGCTCTCCGCGGCTTTCGCCATCTGCTTTTCAAGATCGGCCTGCACCTGGCTTGAGCGCCCTGCCAGAAAATCCTTCGCCTGGCGCACAAGCTGGTCATAGCCCTCCTCGTCAATCCGGCCGACACACGGCGCCGAGCAACGCTTGATCTGGTAGAGCAGGCAGGGCCGATCGCGATTGTTGAAGAAACTGTCGGTGCAACTGCGCAGCAGGAACAGCTTTTGCAGCGCGTTCAATGTCGTGTTGACGCTGCCTGCGCTTGCGAAGGGGCCATAATAATTGCCCTTTGCGCGGCGGGCGCCGCGATGCTTGTGGATGCGGGGGAACTCGTGATCCGCGCGCAGCAGGATGAAGGGGAAGCTCTTGTCATCGCGCAGCAGCACGTTGAACGGCGGGCGGAAACGCTTGATCAGCTGGGCTTCCAGAAGCAGCGCTTCAGCTTCCGAATTGGTGGTGACGATCTCCATCGAGCGGCATTGCGAGACCATCCGCAAAAGCCGCGTCGTAAGCTGGTTGACCTGCGTGTAATTCGCCACCCGCGCTTTGAGGCTGCGCGCCTTGCCGACATACAGCACATCGCCGCGCGCATCGAGCATGCGGTAAACGCCGGGAATGGGCTTGAGCACCTTCACCGTTTCGCGGATCGCTTTAACACCCGCCTCTAAGTTCGGCTGCGCGCTTGCCACCGTATAGGCCGCGCGGCTCTCATTAAAACGCTCAGCGGCTCGAGGGTCAGCAGGGGATCCGGCTTCGGTTTTCGACATGGAAATCAGATAGGGAGTGCAAGGGTGCGTTGGCAATGCGCGCTCACCGCACTATCGCCAAGTGCATGCAGCATTATGACGCGATTATTCTGGGTGGCGGCGCCGCCGGGCTCATGTGTGCGGGTGTTGCGGCCAAGCGGGCTTTGCGCGTAGCGGTGCTGGAAAAGGCGGACAAGCCGGGCAAGAAGATCCTGATTTCGGGCGGTGGGCGCTGCAATTTCACCAATCTGGGCGCTGGCCCTGCCAATTTCCTCTCATCCAATCCGCATTTCGCCAAGTCAGCTTTGGCGCGCTACACGCCGGCGGACTTTATCGAGATGGTCGAGGCGCATGGCATCGCCTGGCACGAAAAGACGCGGGGCCAGCTCTTTTGCGATGGGTCAGCCAAGCAGATCGTGCAGATGCTGCTCGATGAATGCGGGCCGAGCGTGGATGTGATTTGCGGGGCGGATGTGAGCGCGGTGGCGCATGAGGCGGGGCTGTTCGCGGTGCGCGCGGGCGATGTCAGCTATGCTGCGCCCAAGCTTGTGATCGCGACCGGCGGGCCTTCGATCCCCAAGATGGGCGCAACCGGCTTTGCCTATGATGTGGCGCGGCAGTTTGGCCTTAAAGTGGTCGAGCCGCGACCGGCCCTCGTTCCGCTCACTCTGGGCGGCGAGGATGTGCTGTTTCGCGAGCTTTCCGGCGTTTCGGCTCCGGTGCGCGCGCGCTCGGGCAAAACGGCATTCGAAGAGGCGGCACTGTTCACGCACAAGGGGCTCTCAGGCCCCGCCATCCTGCAAGTCTCGTCTTATTGGCGCCATGGCGAGGAGGTGGGGATCGCCTTTCTGCCTGATGCGCAGACCGACTGGCTGCTCGCGGCCAAGCGTGATCGCCCGCGCGCAACGCTCAAGGCGGTTTTGCGCGAGCATCTTCCAGACCGGCTGGCGGACGCCCTGGCTGAGCGGATCGGGCTCGAAACCGAGCTTGGCAATACCTCCGACAAAGCCCTTCGCGCCGCGGCTCAAAGGCTGTCAGACTGGCGCTTCAGCCCAAACGGCACCGAAGGCTACGCCAAGGCCGAAGTGACGGCGGGCGGCATCTCCACCGCTGAACTCTCCAGCCAGACGATGGAAGCCAAGCGCGTGCCCGGCCTTTATGCCATCGGCGAGGCGGTGGACGTGACCGGATGGCTCGGCGGCTATAATTTCCAATGGGCCTGGGCAAGCGGGGTCGCGTGCGGCCAAGGCCTCTAGACCGCCCGGTCAAAGCGCTTTACCCAGCCCGAGCGCAACAAAATTTCAAACTGTTTGTGACAAGAGCAACGCTGACGTGAGCGTAAGGTTGTCTCGGGACTGAAACATGCTTACCGCTCGCATAAAGGCCCCACAAGAGGTCTCCCTTGGAGGATGCTAGAAGGAGAGCCGTTTGCGACAGTTGCAAGGCATGGATTCCTCGTTCGTTGCGATGGAATCGCCCAATTCGCCCATGCATATCGGCAATCTGCTGATCTACAATCCGGCAACAGCGCCCGGCGGCTTTGTCCGCTTTAAAGATATCCTTGAGCACTTCGCCTCGCGCATGCAGCTCTCGAGCATGATGCGCCAGCGCCTTGTGCGCGTGCCGTTTGACTTGGATTATCCCTATTGGGTCGAAGATCCCAATTTCGATCTGGAATATCATCTGCGCCATGTCGCTCTGCCAAAACCGGGTGATTGGCGCCAATTGTGCATCCAGACCGCCCGCATTCACGCGCGCCCGATGGACCTCACTCGCCCGCCCTGGGAATTCACCGTGATCGAGGGGCTCGACAATGTGCGAGGTTTCCCTCCGGGCTGCTTTGCCTTCGTCACCAAGATGCACCACGCGGCGATTGACGGGGTCTCCGGCATCGATCTGATGGAAGCCACACACACGCTGGCCCCAAGCGCCCCGCCGCCCAACGCCCCCGATGATTGGAAGCCCGAAGCAATCCCTGGCCCGGTCGAATTGCTCGGCAAATCCTATCTCAATTCGCTCATCAACCCGTTTCGCCAAGCGCGTGTTGCGGCTCAATCGGTCCCCGGGGTGGCAAGCGCGATCAAGGGACTGGTGACACGCGAATTCAAGCTCTCAAGCGATCTGATGCCGCCGCGCACGCGCTTCAATCGCTCGATCAGTCCGCACCGCGTGGTGGAAGGGCGCAGCTTCCCACTGAAGGACATCAAGGCCATCCGCGCGCTGATGCCGCAGGAAAAGGTCAAGGTGAACGATGTCGCGCTTGCGATTGTCGGCGGCGCGCTCAACAAATATCTCACCGCCAAGGATGATCTACCCAAAGCCAGCATGACAGCGATGGCCCCGATCTCAGTGCGCGCGGATAATGAGAAAGGCGAAATGGGTAATCAGGTCGCCGCCATGATCGCGCCGCTTGGCTCGCACCTGGCGGATCCGGGCGAGCGGCTGGCTTTGGGTAGATCATCCTTGGCGGTGAGATATTTGTTGAGCGCGCCGCCGACAATCGCAAGCGCGACATC
>JBCBOW010000179.1:0-4799 GCA_039821045.1 Pseudomonadota bacterium | reverse complement strand
CCCAAGATCGGCGGCCGGCGCAATGCGGCGGCGATCGCGCGCGCTGTGCTCCCATTGGCGCGCCGCCTTCACACAGAGCAGCCCTTTGACCTCATTGATGCGCAGTTTTTCTTTCCCGATGGCCCGGCAGCAGCGCTGATCGCGCGCGATCTGGGCGTGCCGCTGACGATCAAGGCGCGCGGCTATGACATCAATTATTGGGGCAAGATGGGATTTGCCAAAGCGCAGATGCTCAAGGCGGCGCGCGCAGCAAGCGGGATGCTGGCGGTGAGCGGCGCGCTGGCGGATGCGATGGAGCAAATGGGCCTGGAACGCTCGAAGGTTCAGGTCCATTACACCGGGCTCGACCGCGATCTCTTCCGCCCGCTCGGCCACACCCAATTGCGCGCGCAGCTTTCCACTGAACTTGGCTTTACCTTGCCCGAACGCGCGCCCGTGCTCGCTTGCGTCGGCGCACTGATTGAGCGCAAGGGACAGGCCGTGGCGCTGCGCGCGCTGGCTGATCTCAGCACCGATTATCCCGCATCGCGCCTGTTGTTAGTCGGGCGCGGCGAGGATGAGGCGATGCTGCGCGCGCTCGCAGAAGAGCTTGGGTTGAGTGCGCGGGTGCACTTTACCGGCGCGATTGATCACACTGTGCTGCCGATTATCCTCTCCGCCAGCGATGCGATGGTGCTACCGACCAGCGGTGAGGGCCTCGCAAACGCCTGGGTCGAAGCGCTTGCCTGTGGGACGCCGGTGATCACGTGCGATGTTGGCGGGGCGCATGAGTTGATCCGCGATGAGGCAGCGGGGCAGCTGGTGGCGCGCGATCCAGCGGCTTTCGCAGCGGCATTGCGCGCGGTGTTGGCTGAGCCTCCTGATCCGCATCTCGTTGCCGCCAGCGCTGAGCGGTTTGACTGGCGCGTTCACGCAGACGAACTCGCCGCTTACTATGTTCGCCTGATCGCCGCTTAAACCTGACCCGCCCGCGCTCGGGCGGCCTTTTCCTGGCGATCCACTTCGGTTTCCTGCGGCACAAAGCTGTTTGACGTCACGCCCAGCCAGATCAGGATCGGGCTGGCGAGATAAACACTCGAATAGGTCCCGATAAACAGACCCGCCGTGATCGCGATGACGAGGCCAAACAGGCTTGCCGGACCAAAGAATACGAGCGGCAAAAGCGCAACCAGCAGCGTGAGCGAAGTCATCACAGTGCGCGCCAGCGTCTCGTTGATCGACAGATCAAGCAGTTCGGGCAGCGGCATCTTACGGAATTTCTTCAGGTTTTCGCGAATGCGGTCAAACACAACGATTGTGTCGTTCAGCGAATAGCCGATGATCGAGAGGATCGCGGCGATGATCTGCAACGAGAATTCGAGCTGGAAGAGCGCAAACAGGCCGAGCGTCAACGAGACATCGTGGAACAAGGCAAACAGCGCGCCCACGCCAAATTGCCACTCAAAACGCACCCAGATATAGATCGCGACCGCCACCATCGCGGCGAGCAACGCGATCACAGCAGCGCTGCGAAATTCGCCCGCGACCTTGCCGGAGACCGTGTCGTTGCCATCGGTGCGCGCATCGGGATATTCGGCCGCAATCGCCGCGATCACTTCATTGCCGATCTCAGTTGCAGCGCCCGGCGTTTCCTCGACCTCCTCAGGCAATCGCACGCGGATCGAGACCTGATTGGGCGCGCCAAATTCCTGCACCACAGGGGAGCCATAGCCGAGCCCGCCGACCACTTCGCGCAAGCTCGCAATCGGCGCTTCCTCGCGTTCCTCAAAGGTCAGGCGCACTTCCTGGCCGCCAGCGAAATCGACCCCGTAATTGAGGCCCTGCACCACAACGAGCGCCCAGCTGGCTGCGATCAGCGCCAGGCTCAAAAGGAAGAACGGCAGGCGCAGCTTGAGGAACTTGATGTTCGTGTCTGCGGGGACGAGCTTGAGGAGTTTCATGGGTTTGGCTTGCTCGGATAATCAGATTGTAATGTCAGCCGGGCGCGCTTTGCGCAGCCAGCCCGCCGCCCACATACGCGTGAGCATCAGAGCGGTGAAAACGGTGGTCGCGAGGCCGATCACAAGCACGACCGCAAAACCCTTCACCGGGCCAGACCCGAAGAAGAACAGCAGCGCACCAGCTATAAAGTTTGTGAAGTTCGCATCGTAAATGGCTCGGCTTGCTTCTTTATACCCGTTCTCGACCGCCGCGACGACGCGTCGCCCGCGCTTGCGCTCTTCGCGGATGCGCTCATTGATGAGAACGTTCGCATCAACCGCCGCGCCGACTGTCAGCACAAATCCGGCAATGCCCGGCAGCGTCAAAGTCGCGTTGAGCAGGGCCATAATGCCAAGCAGGATGAGCACGTTGAACGCGAGCGCGATCGTCGCGAAGACGCCAAAGCGGCCATAGGTCGCGATCATCAGAGTGATAACCGCGAGGCTGCCGATCAGCATTGCGATAAGGCCCTTGCGGATCGAATCCGCGCCAAGGTCTGGCCCCACAGAGCGCTCTTCAACCACAGTCAGCGGCACTGGCAAAGCGCCCGAGCGCAACTGGATCGCGAGCGCGTTGGCAGTTTCGGCGTTGAAACTGCCCGAGATTTGCGCGGAACCGCCGAGGATCGGTTCGTTGAAGACCGGCGCTGAAATCACTTCACCATCGAGGATGATGGCGAACTGCTTGTTGACGTTCTCGGTTGAAAGCTTGGCGAACTTTTGCCCGCCCTGGCTATCAAACTGGATGTTGACCACGTCTTCGTTGTTGCGTGCATCAACGCCCGCTTGCGCGCCGGTGAGGCTGTCCCCGCGAATGCCGCCCAGCCGCTTCACCGCAACCGAAGTGCCGGCAAAGGGGCTGTCGGGCGCATAGGGGAAAATCTGGCTGCCCGGAGGGGCAATGCCCGCTTCAACATTGGTGAGCAGCGCGTTCTCATCGACCAGCTTGAACTCAAGCTGCGCGGTCTTGCCGAGCAGCTCTTTCAAAGCCTCAGGATCATCCAGCCCCGGCACCTGCACCACAATCCGCGTATCGCCCTGGCGAATGATCGTGGGTTCGCGCGTGCCAAGCTCATCGATCCGGCGGCGCACCACTTCGGTGGCGCTTTCCATCGCATCGTTGATCGCTTGGCTCAGGCCGCCGCTGGTGGGGCTGAGGACCACGCGCTGCGTATCAACCACTTCGAGATCCCATTCGCGCGTCAGCCCCGTGCCCGCAATCAGCGGCTCCAGTTCGCCGCGCGCGCGATCGATATCGGCCGGGCTATCGAGCATGAACGAAAGCTGCCCGTCGGCGGTCGAAACATCGCCGATGCGGATGCGCGGCTCGGCGTTGCGCATGGCAACGCGCACCGCTTCTTCGAGGTTTTCGAGCCGCTGCACGGCAACCTCATCCTCGTCCGCTTCAAGCAACAAGTGCGACCCGCCAGCCAGATCAAGCCCGAGATTGACCTGCGGCGAAGGCAGCGCTTCGGGCCAGGTGATCCCGGTGGGACTCAGAAGCGAAGGAAGCGCCATAGCGGCCGCTGCAAGGGTCAGGCCCCACAACCAAATCTTCTTCCAAAGGGGAAAGTCGAGCATTTAAGCTGGGTCTCGTTATGCTGTGTTGAAAGGCGAATGCGCCGTCAGGCTTTGTCGTTTGCGGGCGAGCCGCCGGGCGGGATGATATCGCCGATCGTCTGCTTGACCGCTTTGACGCGCACATCCTTGGCAAGATCAATCTCGACATAGGTGTCATCCACTTTGACGACCTTGCCAACCAGCCCGCCTGCGGTGACCAATGATCGCCCTTTTTGACGCTGGCGATCTTTTCGCGATGCTCCTTTTGCTGGCGCATCTGCGGTCGGAACAGGAGGAAATAGAAAATCAGCACCATGCCGATGATCGGCAGGAAGTTGATCCAAGCGGGCGGCGCGGCTGCGGCAGAGCCTGCGGCGAGAAGTTCGAGCATGAATTAGGCCTGTTAATGCGTTGAGGCTGGCAAAGGAATGGTGGGGAAAGAGCGCTCAAAAGCGGCTTGCGCGCGCCCTCGACCCCTCTCCTGAATCCCAAGTGGGCGCGGTTAGCACCATTGCAAGCGCCCCGCAACGCGAAGCCGCACGCGCGATTGCCGGCGCGCAGTTTCACTTTTTTCCGATACTCCTTGCTTGCCACCATGCGCGCCCAGCCTTATAGGCCGCGCCTCCACTGGTCTCGGGAAGTAGCGCAGCCTGGTAGCGCATCACACTGGGGGTGTGGGGGTCGCAGGTTCGAATCCTGTCTTCCCGACCAGTGCTTTCGTCGAATTCAGCTTTCCAAGAGCGAGGCTGATCGCCACGGAACACTTCCCCTTTGCCGTGGTTATTACAAAAACCTTCATGAGTAATACTTGTATCATCACAAGCACCGGCGCTCTTGCGCTCGGAACCGCTTTGCTGGCTGCGCCTTTGTCGGCCAGCGAGACGAAAGATGTGAAAGACATCGCGAAGGAGAGCGAGCGCCAGGTCGCGGAAGACGACAGTCAAGAGCGCGACGAGGGGATGCTCAAAAAGGCCGGCGGCACCACCGCGCGGCGCAGCTACACGCCTGAAGACTTTGCCCGTTTCGCGCCGCGGTCCGCGCTCGATATGGCGCAGCAGGTGCCCGGCTTTCAGATCCGCGAAGGCGATGGCGCGCGCGGCCTTGGCCAGGCGGACACCAATGTGCTCATCAACGGGCGGCGCATTTCGGGCAAGTCCAACGGGCCCGTCGCCGCGCTCCAGCGCATCCCGACCGAGGAGGTTATGCGGCTGGAATTGGTCGATGGGGCCAGCCTCGATATCGGCGGGCTGACGGGCCAGG
>JBCBOW010000178.1:0-4799 GCA_039821045.1 Pseudomonadota bacterium | reverse complement strand
CGCACGAGCGCGCCGCCTCAGGCTTGTTTCTTGGCTTTCAATATCCGGTTGAAATCCCCGGCGTCTCAAACGTCCAGTTTCTGCGCGAGGCCTTGAATGCGCAGCGCACGTATCGCGGCGAAGAGCCGCTTTCGGGCGGCGATTTCCTGAAACTCGCGAAGGAGAAGGCCGCGCTCCTGAAAATGGACATGGAGATGCTCAAGCGGCAGGTGAATGTCGGCTTTTCGGGCGGCGAAAAGAAGCGCGCGGAGATGGTCCAGATGGGTATTCTCGATCCCAGCTTCGCGGTGCTCGATGAGACTGACAGCGGACTCGATATCGACGCGCTGCGTGTGGTGGGCGAAGGGATCAATTCGATCATGCGCCGCGAAGACAAAGGCGTCCTCCTAATCACACACTATCAGCGTCTGCTTGATGTCGTGAAGCCGGACCGCGTGAGCGTGCTCGCCGGTGGCCGGATCGTTGAGACCGGCGGGCCTGAGCTTGCTCTGCGGCTTGAGGAAGAGGGCTATGACGCGGTGATGGCTGATGTCTGAGGCTGCGACTCTCCCCCTCCCCACGCGGCGCGATGAAGCCTGGCGCTATGCGGATATCGACGCGGTCGCGCGTTTTGCGGCGGGTCGCTCCTCGCCCGGCATCAGCGAGTGGCAAGACCTTGTCGTGGCCGCTGGTGAGACGCAGCGCGAGAGCTTTGTGATCGGCAGCGATGAACCGGCGGTGCGCCGTATCCGGGTCAAGCTGGGTGAGGGCGCGCGCTTTGAGCTCTTCGCGACCAATCGCGGGGCGGATTACACGCGGCTTGAGCTCGAAGTCAGTCTCGCACGCGGGGCGCATTTCGAGTTTGGCGGAGTGACGATTGGCGGCGGGGATGCGACGCGCGAATTCGTGACCACCACGGTCCATGCCGAGCCCGAAGCGACCAGCAACCAAACCATCCGCAGCGTTCATTGGGGCACGGGCATCGGCAATTTCCTTGGCGAAATCAAAGTCGTGCGCGATGCGCAGAAGACGGACGCCGCGCAGGATTTCAAAGGCCTGCTGCTCGAAGCCGGCGCGAGCGCCAACGCGGTGCCCCAGCTCGAAATCTTCGCTGACGACGTGAAATGCGCGCATGGCGCCACCGTGGGACAGCTCGATGAAGATGCACGCTACTACATGGCGGCGCGCGGGCTTTCCCCGGTTAAGGCGCAACGTCTGCTGGTTCAGGCCTTTATCGGCGATGCCTTTGTCGAGCTTGATGATGAGGCGGCGCGCGAAGAGTTGCTCGAAGCTGCGCTCAGCGTGCTGGAAGGAGCAGACCTGTGAACGCACCAACCACCATTGAGCGCGATCTGCGCACCGAGTTCCCCGGCCTCGTCACCAGAGACGGCGCGCCGTGGCATTATCTCGACACCGCCGCGACCGCGCAAAAGTGCAAGCCGTCATTGATGCGATGGCGCGCGCGATGGGCGAGGATTACGCGACCGTGCATCGCGGCGTCTACTCGCGTTCGGCTGACATGACGCGGGCCTATGAGGCTGCGCGGCGGCGGATTGCGGCTTTTATCGGCGGTCGCGAGGAAGAAGTGGTTTTCACCCGCGGCGCGACCGAAGCGATCAATCTCGTCGCCAACAGCTGGGGCCGGGCGAACCTTGAGGAAGGCGACCGCATTCTGCTCTCGCAAGCCGAGCATCATTCCAACATCGTGCCCTGGCAGATGATCGCGCAGGAGACGGGTGCTGAGATCGATGTCTGCCCGCTGACCGAGGATCACCAGATCGATCTTGAGGCGGCTGAAGCGATGCTGACCACGCGGCATAAGCTTGTCACCTTCGGGCATATCTCGAATGTGACGGGCGCGACGCTTGATGCGCCGCGTGCGGCCGCGATGGCGCACTCTGTTGGCGCCAAGCTGTTGCTTGATGGCTGCCAGGCGGCGCCGCGCGCGCCGGTAAATGTCGCAGCGCTCAACTGTGATTTCTACGTCTTTTCAGCGCATAAGCTCTACGGGCCGACTGCGATCGGTGCTTTGTGGGGCCGCGCTGAAATCCTTGACGCCATGCCCCCTTGGGAAGGTGGCGGTGCAATGATTGACCGTGTGAGCTTCGAGGGCACAACCTACGCGCCTGCGCCGCAGCGCTTTGAAGCCGGAACGCCGGCAATCACGGAAGCGATCGCCTTTGCAGCGGCGGCGGATTATGTTGATGCCATCGGGCTTGATGCGATCCATGCCAGCGAGGCCAAGCTGGTTGCTCGTTTGCGCCGTGAGCTCTTGGCCATGAACGACGTAACGATCTACGGCCCTGCGAACAGTGCCGGTATCGTCAGCTTCGCGATAGATGGCATCCACCCGCATGATCTCGGCACGATCCTCGATGAAGTCGATGTGGCCATCCGTGCAGGCCACCACTGCGCGCAGCCCCTCATGGACTATCTGGGCGTCCCCGCCACCGCACGCGCCAGTTTTGGCCTCTATTCAAGCGATGCTGACATTGACGCACTGCTCGAAGGGATCGCCCGCACCCGCCGCATTTTTGGACAAGGATAAGGCCATGACTGACCACGCCGAGACCAATGCCAATCAGCGCGCTTACGTCGCCGCGCCCGCACCCAACGATGAACTGACGCAGCAGGCCCAGCAGAAGCCGCCGCGCGCGCGGGTGTCGGATGCGATCGATGAAGGCGAAGCCCCGGCTGCTCCCGCCACGCGCGAGCGTGATTACCTGGATGGCTTTCTTGCCGCCTCGCCTGCTCCTGCGCCTTCCAGCGGCGCGGGCGGCGAGTTGCAGACCGCTGTCGTCGATGCGCTCAAGGAGATTTACGACCCTGAAATCCCGGTCAATATCTATGATCTGGGTTTGATCTATGGCGTTGATGTGGATGACGAATCCGATGTGACGATCACCATGACGCTCACAACCCCGCACTGCCCTGTCGCTGAGACGATGCCGGGCGAGGTGGAGCTGCGCGCGTCTTCGGTGCCCGGCATTCGCGATGCAGAAGTGCAGCTGGTCTGGGATCCGCCGTGGTCGCCGGAGAAGATGTCTGATGAAGCGCGGCTTGAGTTGGGTATGCTGTGATGGACGCTATCGCCGTCCGACAAGTTGATTACACCGATCCGCGCGATGAGGCCGAAATGGTTGAGTTGCTTGATCATTATGCGCGCGATCCGATGGGCGGTGGGGAACCGCTGTCGCCCGATACGCGTGCCTCTCTGGCAGCGAAGCTGGCCGAGCAGCCGCACGCCTTTTCGCTCATCGCCAGTGTGGATGGCCAACCGGCGGGTCTTGCGAATTGCTTTGATGGCTTCTCGACTTTCGCTGCCAAGCCGCTCATCAACGTTCACGACATCGTGGTAAAGTCAGAGCATCGCGGGCGCGGCGTTGGCAAAGCGCTGTTTGCGGCGATCGAAGCAAAAGCTGTCGCCAAAGGGGCCTGCAAAGTGACGCTCGAAGTCCTAAGTAGGAACGAGCCCGCTAAGAGTTTGTATGCAAGCCTTGGCTATGGCGATTATGAGCTGGACCCTGATAAGGGGCATGCACTGTTCTGGCAGAAGGAGATCGCGGCATGACTGATTTGACAACCCGCGCGCGGCCCGCTGCGGTTACCTTGACGCAGGGCGCGCAGGATCGCGTCGCGCATTTGATGAGCCAGGCGCCTGAAGATGCGATTGGGGTCAAGCTTTCGACGCCGCGCCGTGGCTGCTCGGGCCTTGCCTATTCGGTCGACTATGTCACCGAGGAAGCCAAGTTCGATGAGAAGATCGAGACGCCGGGCGGAGTGCTCTACATCGATGGCGCTTCGGTGCTCTATCTCGTGGGCTCGACGATGGACTGGGTCGAAGACGATTTCACCGCTGGCTTCGTGTTTGACAACCCCAACGCCAAGGGCGCTTGTGGCTGCGGTGAGAGCTTCATGGTCTGATGGCGCGAACGGTCGAGCTGACCTGCCATCTTGAATGCACCGCTGATGAAGCTTGGGAGCGGGTGCGCACATCCGCCCTGCTTCATCACATCACATCGCCGCTCATCCGCTTCATTCCGCGCGGCGCGCCCTTCCCCGCGCTCTGGCAGCCGGGTGAGTATCGCGCGTGGATGCTGCTCTTCGGTGTCGCGCCGATCGGGTGGCAAGCGATCGTCATCACCCTCCCCGAGCCGCGCGGCGCGATCCGCTTCGTGCGCGACAAAGGCTATGGCCCCCTCATCAAGCGATGGGATCACTGGATCGAGATCGAGCCTGCTGACGATCAGACCACTCGCTACACCGATCGGGTCACCATCGAAGCGGGGCTTCTGACGCCCTTGATCACAGGTTTCGCCCGGGTCTTTTACGGTCACCGTCAGCGCCGTTGGCGGGCCCTCGCGGCGAGTGGCTTTACGGCGCTAAAGCCCTGAATACTCAGTCTTCTTCAGCCAATCGGCGCATCAATTGGCGTTCGAGATCGTCGAGCTGTCCGTCCGCTTCGACCATGCCTTTGAGCCAGCTTTCCTCGACCGAGGTGAGCTCTGCGCCCGCTGCTGCGGCTGCGTTGATGCGCTTGGCTGCATCTTCAGACATTGCTCCGCCCGCGCCGCGCTTGCCAAACACCTTGCCCAGGTGGTTGAACGCTTTGGGCGCTTCTCTAACAGCGCGGCCCATGAACCGGCCAACATTGCTTTCATTGTCTGCGATGAAGGACTCAAGCTCGGACTTGCGCGCATGGCTGAGCTGCGCGTTGGGCAGGACGAAGCCTTTGAGATAATTGGCGACGCCGTCAAGGAAGAGCTTTTCCCATTCGGGCGCATTTTCGTCTTCAAGGGTCGCGTCTTTCAAGCGGAACA
>JBCBOW010000177.1:0-4805 GCA_039821045.1 Pseudomonadota bacterium | reverse complement strand
CCGCGTCTTGCTTGATGACATCAGGCGCGCGCTCGCTTGCAAGCTTTATAGCCGCATCAATGCGCTCCATCCGCGCCGGTGCATCGGGCCAAACATAGGCTTTCAAGCGCAAGGCTGCGGCCGTGTCAGACAAGTCAATCGGCGCAACATCGCAGCCGCGCACCGACAGGATCTGAAACTCATCCGAAGGTGGAGGAGGTGCGCCCTCGCCCCGCCATTCAGGCGCGATGCGCATCGGCGAGCCCACCGGCCCAACATGGGTGCCTCCCAGATCGAAGGCGTAACGATCCAGCATCGTGTTGACCCCTGCGCTCGCACCAAGCTCAAACAGCTCGAGGCGCGGCGAAACGCGCTGGGCGAGCCACAACAAACCCGCCATAATGCTTGCTGAGCGGCCCGCCTCATTGGTCTGCGGCGGACCATCAAGCCACGGCACAAGCGCTGCATCATGCTTGCGAACCACATCAAGCACCAGCGCATCGACCTCGTCTTGCTCAGTCATCTCGCCGCGATAGACCGCCGCAAGACGCGTATCAGCGCCCGTCAGCACCAGATGATGCAAACCGCCGGTCACGCGTAGCGGCATTGCATCCTTCAGCGTCAGGCCTTCCCAATTCGCCATGCGCTGGCCAAGCGCGGTGTCACTAGCGCGCACCGCCGAAAGCGCCAGGATCAATCGAGCGGTCGCCTGAGCGCCGTTCTTAGCGGCATGATCGGCCTGCCACTCGATCGCTTCGCGAAACTCCTCGATGAGCATGATGTCGGTTTCGGCCATTGCCTGATCCCTTTTCAAAATGGCGCAGGCCTGCCTCGGCGGCCTTTGCAATTGCTCTTTGCCCCTCCAGCGCTTAAGTCGCGTCGGCTTATGACTGCCAACTCGTCTCCCAAAAGCCCATCTCAGCTGACTTTTGCTGTGCCAAAGGGACGCATCCTTGATGAGGCGCTCCCCGTCATGGAGCGTGCGGGCGTGGTGCCTGATGCGGAATTCTTCGACAAGTCCAATCGCGCGCTGGCTTTTGCGACCAAGCGCGCGGATATGCGCCTCATTCGGGTGCGCGCCTTTGATGTTGCGACATTTGTGGCTCATGGCGCAGCGCAGGTTGGGATTGTCGGCTCAGACGTGGTCGAAGAGTTTGATTACGCTGATCTTTATGCGCCGGTTGATTTGGATATCGGGCATTGCCGGCTCTCAGTCGCGCGGCTTGCAGGTGATGCGAGCGAAGAGACGGGCGCCAGCCACCTGCGGGTTGCCACTAAATACCCGAACCTCACCAGGCGCTATTATGAGCGGCAGGGGATTCAGGCTGAGTGCGTAAAGCTGAATGGCGCGATGGAGCTCGCCCCGCCGCTGGGCCTTGCGCGCCAGATTGTTGATCTGGTTTCGACCGGGCGCACGCTTCAGCAAAACGGCTTGGTCGAAACCAGCCGCATTCTTGACGTCTCCGCGCGCCTCATTGTCAATCGCGCCGCCTTCAAGACCGACGCGCGCATCGCCGCTTTGGTGAGCGCCTTTCGCGAAGATGCCGAGGCCCGGCGCGAGAGCGCCCAAAAGGACGCTGCCTGATGCAACAGCTCTCCACTTTTGACGATGATTTCGAGCAGCGCTTTATGCGTCTCGTCAATGCGCGGCGCGAAGCGGACACCAATGTGACCGGCCAGGTTTCCTCGATCCTCGCTGATGTCAAAGGCTCGGGCGATAAGTCGCTGGTTGAGCTGACGCAGCGCTTTGATGGCTATCCGCTGATCGATGAGGCTGATTGGATCGTCACCAAGGAGCGCATGGAAGAGGCATACGGGCAGGTCGAGCCTGAGCAACGCGAAGCGCTAGAGCTCGCAGCCGCGCGCATCCGGTCTTATCACGAAGCACAATTGCCTGCTAATCGTGACTACACCGATGAAGTAGGCGTGCGCCTGGGCGCGATCTGGCGTCCGGTTGATGCAGCCGGTCTGTATGTGCCCGGCGGACGCGCGGCCTATCCTTCCTCGCTGCTGATGAACGGCATACCCGCGCGCGTGGCTGGCGTGGAGCGCGTGGTTGTCGTGACGCCCACTCCCAAAGGGCATTCGAACCCGCTTGTTCTCGCAGCCGCGCATGTCGTTGGGATCGATGAGATGTGGCGCGTGGGCGGCGCGCAGGCGATCGGCGCGCTTGCCTATGGGACAGAGCGCATCAAGCCAGTCGATGTCATCACCGGCCCGGGCAACGCCTATGTGGCTGAAGCCAAGCGCCAGCTGTTTGGTGTCGTTGGCATTGATATGGTTGCTGGCCCCTCGGAAATCCTTGTGATTGCAGATGGCGAGAATGATCCCGATTGGACCGCCGCTGATCTGCTCAGCCAGTCCGAGCATGATCCGACTTCGCAGAGCATTCTTATCACTGATGATGCAGGCTTTGCCCGGATGGTGGAGGATTGCGTAGACGTGCAGCTCGCCTCGCTCGAAACCGGGAAAACGGCACGCGCTGCATGGGATGCACACGGCGCGATCATCGTGGTCAATGATCTTGTCGCTGAGGCGCCTGCGCTTGCTAACCGCTTGGCGGCAGAGCATGTCGAGCTTGCGGTGGAAGAGCCGGTTGCCGAGCAATTGCTGCAAGAGATCCGGCATGCGGGCAGCGTCTTCCTCGGGCGGCTTACGCCCGAAGCCGTCGGCGATTATGTCGCAGGGCCCAACCATGTCTTGCCGACCGGGCGGCGCGCACGCTTTTCAAGCGGGCTTTCAGTGCTCGATTTCATGAAGCGCACAAGCTTCATTTCGCTTGGCCAAGATGCGCTGCAGGCAATCGGGCCCGCCGCCGTTACGATTGCTGAAGCCGAGGGCCTGCCCGCGCATGCCAAATCGGTCAAACTGAGGCTCAAATGAGCACCCCGCCCCGCTCTCAGGCGCGCTCAACCGCGCGGCTTGCCGCTGTGCAGGCGCTCTACCAGATGCAGATGGAGGGCACGCCGCTTGCCAAGCTTCTCGATGAGTTTCACCAACATCGCTTAGGCCGTACCATCGATGATGAAGATCATGGCGAAGCGGTTTATGCCGATGCTGAAGTGGACTTCTTCGATGATCTGGTTCGCGGGGTCATCGCGCGGCGTGCAGAGATCGATGAAGCGGTCGTTGCCAAGCTGGCTGGCGGGTGGACGCTGGCGCGGCTCGATAAGACGATGCTGCAAGTCCTGCGTGCGGGCGCTTATGAGCTGATGGCCCGCGCGGACGTGCCCAAAGCGAGCGCGATCAACGAATATGTCGATGTTGCCAAAGCCTTCTTCGATGATCGCGAGGCCAAGTTCGTCAACGGCATTCTTGATGCGATCGCAAAGGATCTGCGCTCCTAAATCGCATCGCGTTGGCTCGCGTTTGAACGGTTAGGCTTCCCCCACTCTTCGTTTATCCCTACACGGGCCAACGGGATCAACGGGATGTCTGATATACAATGAACGAATTGGAGTTCTTAAGCGGCTTGCGCGAGCTCCCGCTGCACGTTGGCGCGCGCAACCTTGAAGACGATTGCGCCGTGTTCGAGTTTGGCAACGAGACGCTGATCGTCACGCATGACATGATGGCAGAAGGCACGCATTTCCTGCCTGAGGCAAAGATGGCAGATGTCGCCTGGAAGCTGGTAACGATGAACCTTTCAGATCTTGCTTCAAAGGGCGCAAAGCCGCTTGGCGCCTTTCTCGGAGCCTCGCTTGGCCGCGATGATGAAGGGTTCATCCACGGTCTGCGCGATGCGCTCGCGGTGCACAGTCTTCCGCTGATGGGAGGCGACACGATCTCTTCGACAGGCGCCAGCACTTTCGGCATCACAGCCTTGGGGGAAGCGACCCACAAGCCCGTTCCTGCCAGGCGCGGCTCCAAGCCCGGCGATGGCATCTTCATAACCGGCATCATCGGCTGCGCGATGCTCGGTTTTGAAGGCAATAAGCAACACGCCGATGCATTCAACCGCCCCCAAGCGCGCCTTTCCGAAGGCATCGCGCTCGCGCCGCATGTCAGCGCGATGATGGACATCTCTGATGGCTTGCTGCTCGATGGCTGGCGCATGGCCACGGCAAGCGGCGTGAGTTTTCGCTTGAACCCTGAGCTTATTCCGGTGTGCGATGCAGCGCGGCTCGATGATTGCCTGCGCTGGGGCGATGATTACGAGCTCCTCTTCACGCTTCCCGCAGACAGGGAATCGATCGTGCCAGCCACCCGGATCGGCAAGGTCGAAGCCAAGAGCGATGCGCCGATCTATCTTGGAGGTACAGCATTCGCAGACCCTGACACGCTGGGCTATCGTCACGGCTAGGGAAACCGCACAAGTGAGGGCTTGCTAAGCGGTCGCTTGCCCGTAAGTTGCCGCGTCACGTCATCCTTGGGAGAGGGTGCGCATCTTGGGACACCACAAACCACAACACGACTAGAACAGAGGGGATCGTTCGTGGATCTGATACTCATTTCAATTGGGCTGGGCCTGCTCGCCATCGTTTATGGCGTGATCACCAGCCAACAAGTGCTCGGCGCAAGCGCGGGCAACGCCAAAATGCAGGAGATCGCCGGCGCCATTCAAGAGGGCGCGCAAGCTTATCTCAACCGTCAATACACCACCATCGGCATGGTCGGAGTGGTCGCCGCGATAATCGTCGGCGCGGCGCTGGACATCGTGCCGGCGGTCGGCTTTGTGATTGGCGCGGTCTTGTCGGGCGTTGCGGGCTATATCGGGATGAACATCTCGGTTCGCTCGAACGTGCGCACAGCGGCTGCGGCTGAAAAGGGTCTCCAAGAGGGACTGACGATCGCGTTTCGCGCGGGCGCCATCACCGGCATGCTGG
>JBCBOW010000176.1:0-4808 GCA_039821045.1 Pseudomonadota bacterium | reverse complement strand
CGCAAAATTGCTCGGTCGCGGCCTGTTGGCGCACGGGGCCTTCATGCTCCAAGTGGCACGATGTGCACGAGCCTGGGCCTTCCTTGCCCAAGGTTTCCGCCACGGCCCATTGCCACGCCTCGCTCGCTGGAAGCGCCGGCATGCCAGCATCAAGCCGCGGGCGCTCCGCATGTTCGCCGAGCTCTTCGTGACAAGTGAGGCACGTGTTGTCTTGCACGGAGACGAACGGGGTGGCGTGGCACGCTTCGCAATTGTCTTTGAGATCATGGTGCGCCAGGCTTAGCTCGCCCGAGCTCCAGGTGCTGTCAAACGCGACCTGATCGATCATTTCGCCTTGGCGTGCAGCGTCTTGGCCCTGCTCCACCGGATCGCGCGTCAGGTGAGTGAAGATCGGTACGCTCAAAAGCAAGATCACAATCGCGAGTGATAAAACCCAGGACATCGCCCGTTTGGAGGGCAGGGCGCTGGCCAGAGCAAAGCCGCGCACAGTGTCCGTCTTGGAGCCCTTTTCTTCGGCTTGGCGGATAGTGATGCTGATAGCGCCGCCTTCGCTCGCGACGGCGAGCAGCGAAGAGCCGAGCTCTATTTCTGCACCCGCGCCTGCATCGATCGCAGCGCTCATCACCGTACGCCCATCAATCGAAAAACCGAGCGTTCCCAGCGCTTCGACCTGAAGCGTGCCTTCGCCGGTATCCGTGATCGAGATATGCTGCTGCTCGACGGCAAGATCGGGCAAATGGATATCGTTCTCTGCGGCGCGGCCTACGAACAGGGCCTGCTGATAGACACTTCGCTCGCGCTTAATCTCCCGGCCGGCGGCGGTGGTATCAATGGTGCGGATCAGAAAGGACATCAGACCGGCCTCACCAATAATAGAACACGCTCACGACATGCGCGAGCAAAGCGGCCAGCAGCGCAATCGTCGCTGGAACGTGAATGAAGAGCCACACTTCGAGAAGCGCGCGGATGCGCAAGTGGCGGCGGATCTGGCCGAGTTGTTCAGCGCGTCGCGCGAGCAGAGCACGAACGCGATCGGTTTCTTCAGCGCTCGCTTCAGAACCGGGCGCGCGATCGATTGAGCGCAGCGCGCGGTTTGTGGCGCAGCCGGGATAAGAACCGATGAGCCGGCCCCAGGCGCCCCCGTAGAAAATGTCCTGCTCCAAAGCGCCAATCACCAGATCGGCCTGCGCTCGGCCCAGCGGCTGCGCGGCCGCGTCCAACTGGCGGTCAATCGCAGTGAGCGCCTCGACCATTTGCTGGCGGGTCATTTCATTGCGATTGGCGCTGAGCTTGGATGGCAAGGTTGCATAGACAACGACGCCGTAAATCCCCGTGACGATGACGATGATCATCAGCGCATAGGCGAGCGTGTGGACATTCCAGCCAAACTGAAAGCCGGTGTGCAGCGTGCCGATGACGATCAGTGAGAGCCCGAGATAAACATGTGCGCTGGTCCAGGCTTTGAGGCTCCATGCCCCGGTCGTGATATTGCGCTTGCGAATGCCGAGCAGTGAAAGCCAGATGATTAGCACCACGCCAATCGTGCCCAGCGTATAGCCATACCAGCTGCCACCATTGGGGCGCGGCTCCTGATCGATCATGGCATAGCCCGCGATCGCCACACCGCTCAGGATCAGAGCGACCCACAGGTAGCGAAAATACTTGTGTTTGAGAAAGCTGACGTGATCTGCATCGCGCGCTTTCTCGCGGCGCCGGAAAGTCGCTTCCGAGCCTGCTTGTGATTTGGACGCGCGGCTGGCCATTACTGCACGTCCTCAGTGATTTTGGTGAAGGTCAGGAACTTGTCTGGCGAAACGCGGATCGCCGCGCCCGTGGGGCACGCGCGCACGCAGGCCGGTCCGCCATCAATGCCTGAACACATATCGCATTTGATCGCGAGCTTCGCCTGCGCTTCGCCTTTCTTCTCCGCTTCCTTCTTGCGCCACAGCGAGGGCGCTTCGCCCGGGCCCGGGCCAAGGCCGAAGAACATCCATTGCAGGAGCGAGGGCTTCTTGGGCGGCTTGGGGTCCATCCGGATCACGCCATAGGGGCAGTTGCGCTGGCAATTGCCACAGCCAATGCAGGTCTCATCGATGAACACCTCGCCATCGGGGCCGCGCTTGATCGCATTGGGCGGGCAATCGGCCATGCAATGCGGATGCTCGCAATGGCGACAGGAGGTGGGCACGTGGAGATGAGCGTAAGTGCGTCCCGCTTCGCGATCGAGCCGCGAGAGCCCATCATGGCTATCCGCGCAGGCGTTTTCGCAATTGTCGCAGCCGATGCACAGTGTTTCGTCGATCAACAACACATCGGTCGCCTCGCCGATGCCCTCATCGACAAGAAATTGCGCGGTTTCAGAATAGAGATCGACCGCGCCTTCAAATTCATCCTTGCGGCTTTCGATAAAGGCGTTGGTCTTGCGCCGCCCGTCCATCTCTTTCAGCGCTTTTTCGCGCAACGCCGGGTTGCCATCGAGCAGCGCGACGAAAGCTTCGCCGGGCAAGCGGATCACTTCGGCTTTGATCGCGGCTTTAACCGTCGCGGTGCGCAAGGAGCCATCAATCGCCGCCATCTCGCCGACGTAGGAGCCAGCGGGAAGATAGGAGAGGAACACAGGCTTTTCGCCGAGCGCCTTTTCGACAATCATCGAGCCGCGGCGAATGATGTAGACGTCTTTGTCGTCTGCGCCTTCTTCGATGAGCACCTTGCCCGCGCGCACTTCCTGCACTTCGGCCGCCTCAACCAAAGGTGCAACATCAGAGCGGGTGAGCCCGGAGCCAAACATTTGCAGCAATTGCCGCTCAATCGCGATTTCGTTGACGACGCGCGCGGCGCCCGGAGAGGTCGCGATCAGCTTGAGCGCGGCGTTGCGGGATAGCTCGATGGCGACAAGCGGCTCTGCCGCGCGGATGGTCGAACCGCGGCGGCGCCCTGAGATAAGGCCGACCTCGCCGAAGATTGAGCCTTCCTCGATCGGCACGGTCACTGAGGGATCGTTGGGGTTGATCTCCACGGCGACGGAGCCTTGCGCGATCGCAAACATCGAAGAGCCCGGCTCATTGCGGCGGAACACCACTTCGCCCGGCGCGTAGGCCTGCGGCGTCGAATCGAGCAGCAGCTCGCGCAGCTGAAGCGGCGAAAGATCGTTGAAGATGCGCACGTTGGCGCCGAAGACTTCAAGCCAGTGATCCACTGAGTGGCTGCCGGGAAGGGCCGCAAACTTCTCCGCCAGGATCGGCTCATCAGCAGGCTTTAATTCGAGATTGCCATTCAAGAACTCGATGACATCATGCCCTTGGTTCATGCAGTGCTTGATGAGGGGATAGCCGGCCAGCGCGCCGATCACATGGATACCGGGCTTGGTCGTTTCGAATGCGGGCGTGAGCTTGGGAAAAGCGCTGCGCTCTTCGCTGGTGAACTCAATCCCCATCGCCTCGACAAAGCCGCGCGGCGGCTGCGATCCGGTGCGCGCGATGATCCGGTTGCACGCGATGGTTTCCTGCCCATCGCGCGTCTCGAGCACCAGCTCGCCGTCTTTCACTTCCGCCGGGCTGGTCTCGCGCCGCACGCTGATGCGCCCGTCCTGTTCCGCCTCTTCGAGCAAGGCGACATTGGCGGCCTTGGCGCGGGCAAAACTGTCGCGCCGGTTGAGAATGGTGACCATGTTGCGCTGCGCGTCGTCCGCGGCGAGGCCCAGCGCGTTCTCGATCCCCGCGTCGCCTGACCCGACCACGGTGATGTGCTCATCATAATATTCGCCCGGATCATCCAGCTGATACTGGATCATCGCGTGGTCCGAGCCCGGACAGCGCAGCATATTGGGATTGCCCTGCGTCCCGATGCCGAGGACGATGGTCTCTGAGCGGATCGTCTGGCCGTTTTTGCAGTGTATCTCAAACGCGCCCTTTTCGCCTTCGACCTTGGTCACCTCGGCGTTGAGGAGCACATTGACTTGCATTTCCTCGATCTGGCGGTCCCAGGCGTCAAGGATGGTCTCGCGCTTGCCCGCTTCAAACTCCAGCCCGCCTTCCGAGCCCTTGATCCCGCCTGAGCGAAGAACAAGGTTGGAGGGCGTCGCCATGACATGCTTGCCCTTTTGATATTTGAAGATCGTATCCGAGAGGTGATCGGTCTTTTCGATGAGCACATGGCTCATCCCCAGCGCCGCCGCATGCGCCGCTGCACTCAGCCCAGCGGGCCCAGAACCAATAATGGCGACTTTATACAAGTCCGACAATCTATCCCCCCCTTTGGATAGAAAACCCAGGGGATAATCATAAAGACACAGCCCTGATTTGCCATACACAATTGCCCGTTTTTCGCAGGAATGCTAGCCGTTTTCTATGGATTCACAGGTTGATAACGCTTCGCAAAAAGGGTCTGGTGCAAAAGCTGCATGGCTTCTGCTTGGCATCGCTGTCATTCTTGCAGCGGGCTCAATTGGCTACAATATTTGGTCATCGCAAACGAGCGACGAGACTATCGCTCAAACCGATGATGCGCCGCCCTCGATTGCCGACTTGCGCGAGCTTGCCGAGGCCTCGGACACGGACGCGCGGCCCTGGTCTGATCTCGCCTTTGCCCATTTTGAGCGCGGTGAGTTTGGCGATGCTGCGCAAGCTTATGAGCGCGCCGTGGCGATTGATCCGAATGAAGCGGTGCTTTGGTCGGCGCTGGGTGAAAGCCTCGTTTTCGCCAACGATCAGGCGAGCGCAAACGCTGATCCCTTGCCGCCGCGTGCGCTCGATGCGTTTGAGAAGGCTGCCGAGCTTAATCCAAGCGATCCGCGCGCACGGTACTTTCTC
>JBCBOW010000175.1:0-4814 GCA_039821045.1 Pseudomonadota bacterium | reverse complement strand
ATACGACCAAAGGCTTCTGAGGCTTCGCCTTCAACCGCTTCGACCAAGTGGAAGCCATCCTGGTCTTTGATGACATATGGCACCGGCGCATACGGCGCCAAAGCATCTGAAAGCACAGTTGGACCAGATCCTGGCCCGCCGCCGCCATGCGGGGTCGAGAAGGTCTTGTGCAGGTTGATGTGCATCGCATCAACGCCAAGGTCTCCCGGACGCACACGGCCCACGATCGCGTTGAAGTTCGCCCCGTCGCAATAGACATAGCCGCCCGCTTCGTGGACCGCGTCAGCGATCGTGCGGAAGTCCTTTTCGAACAGGCCACATGTGTTCGGGTTGGTGATCATCACAGCGGCCACATCCGGGCCAAGCCGCGCTTTCAGAGCCTCAACATCGACGCGCCCCTCGGGCGTTGCGGGGATATTGTCGACCTTATAGCCAGCGAAGGCCGCGGTCGCGGGATTGGTGCCGTGCGCGCTCTCGGGCACCAAGACGACTTCGCGCGGATTGCCCGCCGCGGTGTGTGCGGCGCGGATTGCGAGAATGCCGCACAGCTCACCATGCGCGCCCGCCTTCGGGCTCATGGCAACAGCAGGCATGCCTGTGAGAGTCTTGAGCCAGGTTGCGAGCTGGTCGATGACCTCCAGAGCGCCTTGCACCGATGATTGCGGCGCCAGCGGGTGAATGTCAGCAAAGCCCGGCAGGCGCGCCATCTTCTCGTTCAAACGCGGGTTGTGCTTCATCGTGCAGCTGCCAAGCGGGAAGAAGCCCAGATCAATCCCGTAATTCTGGCGGCTCAGCCGGGTGTAGTGGCGCACGGTTTCAGGCTCAGTGAGACCAACAAGCCCAATGGGCTGCGAACGCTCAAGGCCCGCCAGGCGCGTCGGCGCAGCGGCATCAATTTCGGGAAGGTCCACGCCTGTTGTCTCGGCATGGCCAATCTCGAAGATCAGCGGCTCTTCGAGCATAAGCGCGCGGTTGCCGGTGGTGGTGGGGCTTTCACCCGTCGCATCGGCCACTTCCATGGCGGGCTTCCAGCCGGATTGGTTTGGCGCGTTCATTGGGCGGGCTCCATTTGGTCAGAGGCGTTTTGGGCGGCGAGCGCATCGGTCAGTTCGATCGCGAGCCGGTCAATGTCTTCTTCAGTGGTGGTTTCCGTCACAGCGACGAGCAGAGCGTGCTCAAGCGCCTCGACCCCGGGATAGAGCCGGCCGAGCGAGACGCCGGCCAGCACACCGCGATCCGCGAGTTCGCGCACGATCTCGCGCGCGGGCTTGCCTTCGAGCATGATGGTGAACTCGTTGAAAAACGCCTGATTGAGCAAGGTCACCCCCGGCATGCTCGCCAGGCGATCGGCTGCAAGACAGGCCAAACGATGGTTCTCAGCGGCGAGTTGGCGCAGCCCCTTCTCGCCCAGCAGTGTCATATGCGCGGTGAAAGCGAGCGCGCAGAGCCCCGAATTGGTGCAGATGTTCGAGGTCGCCTTTTCGCGCCGGATATGCTGCTCGCGGGTCGACAAGGTGAGCACAAAGCCGCGCTTGCCGGTCGCATCCACTGTCTCACCACACAGACGGCCAGGCATCTGGCGTACATGCTTGGGATCGCGCACTGCGAACAGGCCCAGATACGGCCCACCAAATTGCAGGCCAACGCCAAGCGATTGGCCCTCGCCCACCACAATGTCCGCACCCAGCTCGCCAGGTGACTTGATCGCGCCCAGCGCCACTGGCTCTGTGTTCACCGCGACCAGCAGCGCGCCCTTGGCATGCGCGGCTTCGGCAACCTTGGAGAGATCGGAGATGCGCCCGAGGATATCGGGATATTGCACCACCACGCAGGCGGTCTCATCATCGATGCGCGAAATGAGCCCGTCTAGATCAGGCTCGGTCTGGATCGAGGGCTGCGCGTCCGCGATCTCATCGCCGGTGAACTGCGCCATGGTCTTCACCACCTCGGCATAATGCGGATGCAGCGCGCCGGAGAGCACCGCGCGTTTGCGCTTGGTGACGCGGGTCGCCATCGCGACCGCCTCCCAGCACGCGGTCGAGCCATCATAAAGTGAGGCGTTCGCCACCGCGCAGCCATAGAGCCGCGCCACCTGCGTCTGGAACTCAAACAGCATTTGCAGCGTGCCCTGCGCAATCTCAGGCTGATAGGGCGTGTAAGCGGTCAGGAATTCGCCGCGCTGGATCACGGTGTCGACGCTCGCCGGGACATGATGACGATAAGCACCAGCGCCGAGGAAGAACGGATTGCCGTCAGCCGACAGGTTCTTCGCTGCAAGCGCCTTCATATGCCGCTCAACCGCCATCTCGCTGGCATGCATCGGCAGATCGCGGATCGGCCCATCCAGCCGCGCAACTTCGGGCACATCGACGAACAGATCATCGATCGAAGAGGCGCCAACACGCTCAAGCATTTCAGCACGGTCGGCATCGGTTAAGGGCAAATAACGCATCTCTTGCAATTCTCCGCAAAGGCCCCGCGCGGGGGCTCTTGGCCTCATCAATCAACAATATACGCGCGCATTTCCCAGCAGGATGAGCGCGCTTGGACGAGGGGCGCGCTTAGCTGAGCCCCTCAACAAATTCCTTGTATCCAGCCTCGTCCATCAGGCCTTCGAGCTCGCTCGCATCGCTTACGCTCATGCGGAAAAACCAGCCGTCTTCTTCGGGCGAAGAGTTGACCAGAGCCGGCTCCTCTTCGAGCGCGGCGTTGCCTTCGGTCACTTCGCCGGTGATCGGCGCGTAGACATCGCTTGCAGCCTTCACGCTCTCAACCACAGCCGCATCGCCGCCTTTATCAAGCGCGGTGCCAACATCGGGAAGTTCAACGAACACAATATCGCCCAATTGCTCCTGGGCGTAATCGGTGATGCCGACCGTCGCTGTGTCATCCTCAACGTCGATCCATTCGTGTTCATCGGTGAAATAGCGCGGCATTCTTTTCAGCTCCCTCGGTAATAACGGTGCGGAACAAAGGGCATGGGTGTGACTGTTGCGGGCAAGCGCTTTGAGCGCACAGCGATCTCAAGCGCTGTACCTTCGCTTGCATGAGCGGCATCGATATAGGCCATCGCGATGGGGCGCTGCAGCGTAGGCGAAAAGCCGCCGCTGGTGACGGTGCCCACCTTAGCCTCGCCGGCAAACACTTCAGCGCCTTCGCGAGCGGGCATGCGGCCTTCCAGCGCGAGGCCCACGCGAAGCTGCGCCGGCCCATCGTCAAACACCTGCATCACTGGGCCATGCCCCAAATAGCCACCCGCCTCGCGCCGCTTCTTCGAAAGCGCGAAGGTCAGATCAGCACTCACCGGATCGGTCTCGGTCGTGATGTCATGACCATAGAGCGGGAGGCCCGCTTCAAGCCGCAGACTGTCGCGCGCGCCAAGGCCAGCGGGGCGGACTCGCTCATCGCCAACCAGCGCTTCAGCCAGGCCCTCGACCGCATCCTCATGTACGGCAATTTCGAACCCGTCTTCGCCCGTATAGCCGCAGCGGCTGACCCAGATATGGCCACCGCCGTATTCAAACAGACCAGCGGTCATGAAGGTCAGCGCGCCTGTTCCCGGGATCAGATCTTCGAGAACCTCACCCGCCTTGGGCCCTTGCAGCGCGAGCAGGGCAAAGTCGTCGTAATGATGGAGCGTGATCTCGTCCGGCAGATGCTCGCGCAGGTGCGCGATATCTTCCCACTTGACCGCGCCGTTAACGACCAGATTGATGCGAGGGCCCGCGTTGGTGACCATCAAATCATCGAGGATGCCGCCTGCCTCATCGAGCAACATCGAATAGCGCATGCGCCCCACCTTCAGGCTAGTGATAAGCCCGGGCAGCAGCGCTTCCAATGCAGCAGCGCCCTGCGCGGCGGCTTCGGCGTGATCCTCTGCGGGGCCCCACACGGCGAGTTGACCCATGTGCGATACGTCAAACAGGCTGGCACTCGTGCGCGTCCACTCGTGCTCGGCAACGATGCCGCCATGCTCGCCCGTGTACTGGATCGGCATTTCATAACCCGCGAACGGGACCATCCGAGCGCCCTTGGCGCGGTGCCATGCATCCAACGGAAGCGTCGCCGGCGGCGTGGCTTCACCGCCGCTCTCGGACCCTTCTTCGATGGTGGTTGTCTCGTTCAAAATGCGTTCCCCGAAAGCAGCCTAACGCACCAAGTCAGCGCGCCGTTCCTGCCCCCTCTGTCGGGAAACCTGAGAGCTTGAGCCGGGGCGCTTAAAAGCGCGTCCAGCCTTCCCCTTCGGTGGCTTGGCGGGCGTGCCGACAAGCGCTTTCCAGAGTGCCTGTGCCTTAAATCGCGGTCCGTTTGCCTGAGAGTTTCCGGGGCGGTTGCTCCTTCGGCGCCAACATCCTTGAAGAACGCTAGTCTCTCCCGCGAAAGACACCGGAATCGCTCCCGGTAGGCCACTCTCATGTTGCGGATGCGAAGAGCGCGGTCAATTGCAATTCTGGCCGATCAAGACGCTTTTCCCACTCAGCTGTGGACTGGGCGACATATCCTTGCGCTCACTCGCCCTGTTGTTTCGCAAGCTGCGCCATGGCCCGCGCGATCAGGTCTTTTTCGCCTTGGACAAACCCGCCCGTGTCTTCGCCGCCCACAGGTGGCGGGACCTGTGTCCGGAAATAGACAAAGCCCTGATCGCTCTTTTGCGAAAACCACAGGCCCGATTGCAAGCCATAGGCCTCCCCCGAATGGCCAAAATAAGGCGTATCGCCTCCCATAAGCTTATCGAGGCAATCGGGCCGGTCGCTGTCGATCATGTGAAAATGCAGGCCGTAGGAGCAGAAGAACTCTTGCTCGGGGTTCTTCAT
>JBCBOW010000174.1:0-4821 GCA_039821045.1 Pseudomonadota bacterium | reverse complement strand
GCCAGCGTCTTCGAGCGCTTGGCCCGCGGCATCGATGCCGAAAACGATGAACGGATCGACCTGGCGCTGAATCTTGCCATCAACGCGGATATCTGGGTCAAAGCCCCATGCGTGATCCTTGGGCTTCACCTCGCAAGCGATCTTGCATTTCTGAGCCTCAGGATCGAACCGCGTGATCGGCCCAGCGCCGCTTTCGCCTGCAATAAGGTTCGCCCAGCTCGTCTCGAAATCGCCGCCCAAGGGCGTGACCAAGCCAAGGCCAGTGACAACTACGCGCCGCATGATTTCCTCCAAAACACGACAGGCCCGAGGGCCCATATCGGGGCTCGGGCCTGCAGATTAGCCAGCCGCTGCCAAGCGGGGCTTAAACGGGCAAATCAGCCCTTGTTGTCTTCAATATACTTCGTGGCATCGCCCACGGTAGAGATCTTTTCTGCCGCATCATCAGGGATTTCGACGCCGAATTCTTCTTCGAACGCCATCACCAGTTCAACGATGTCGAGGCTATCTGCGCCCAGATCATCAATGAAGCTCGCATCCTGAGTGACCTTGTCACCTTCGACGCCGAGATGCTCGACAACAATTTTCTGCACGCGGTCGGCAGTATCGCTCATGTGTGTCCCTCTTAGATTTGGGGTGTTGAATTTCGCCCTCCGCCCTAGAGGTCGGTTTCATTCAGCGCAAGTCAAGATGAACACCGCGCTCACAGCACAATTTAGCCAAACAGCGCCTGCGTATCCTGCAGCGCGATATCCTGCCGGTAGGCTAGGCTTTCGCGGATCTTGTATTTGTGCGCTGTGCCGAATGTGATGAGAGCGCGCTTGCCCTTGCCGGTTATCGTATCGAGCGCGGCATGTATGAGAGCGTTGTGCGCCGCGTTGATCTGGGTCCAACCGCCAGCGCCCAGATCCGCGTCGAAATGGCGCGCATAGGGTTCGCGCGAGGCCTTCACGAGCGCATCAAACGCATCGGTGTGAATGAACTCAGGGTCATCCGAACGCCCGGCAACTTCGCGCGCAAAGGCACGCGTTGCAGCGCGGTGTTCGGCCCATTGATCAGCGCGCGCGGGGTCGTCTTGGATGCGCTTCAGTGCCGCACGGCGGCTTTGGGCAATTTCGCTGGTCCACGCAGCGGTGCCCAGGATGCGAAAGCCTAGCTCCTCAGCAAGCGGAAAGATCACATCGGTGTATTCGGGAAACACCCGCGTGCGCGGTTCCTGGATCGTCCCGGTCTCGCGAAACTCACGCAGCGCGCGCTCGGCCCGCTGAGGCGGAATTTCTGTCAGGATCACGTCGGGCGCCGCCTTGCGAACGGCCTCCTTAAACACCGCAAGCGAATAAGGGGTGCTGGTGCGGTGGCGCCGATGGATCGTGCCCATCACATGGACAAGCGCGCCCCCCTTCGGCGCGCGGGCGGGCGCGGCGCTACACCCGAGCGATGTAAGCGCACCGGATGCGAGCGATCCAGCCAGAAAGGAGCGGCGCGCAATCTTCATACACGCCGGTTCGCTGTGCGCTTTGGCTTGGTTACGCACCCGCATTCAAGCCGCGCGCCACTTGAGCGCGCGCACGCTCTCGCTGCGCAATTCGTAAAAGCCCTGCGCTGGGATAATCGCGGCCTGGATCAATGCTCAGAGCCTCGCGATAGAGCGCACGCGCTCTATCCAGATCGCCGTTTCGTTCAACACAAAGGCCGTGATTATAGATCACGGAGCTGTGTTCGGGATGTTGCGCGTAGAGCGCCTCGAAAGCCGCGCATGATGCGTCTTGATCCGAGTTTGCAAGCTGAACTGCGTTTTTGAACGCGTCGCGCGCTCCTCCCTTGAGACCCTTGCGCCGCTCCATCAGCCGCACCGCGAGCACACGGTCGCGTGGAGCCAGATCGCTGCGCACCGCAGCGGCGATATCCTCAATCAGACTATCTGTCATGGCATTGACCGAGGGCCATTCGTCGCCCCGACAATAGCGCTGCGTGGCTGAAAACGTATCGGAGCGCGAGTAAAGCTGCAGCCCATCCAACCTGACCAGCAGCACCCGCGGCATCAGGCTTACGCGCATCTCGCGGCACGGTATCTCAATCCGCTCGCGTTTGACGCATTTGTCCTTTTGATCGCGCTCGACGCATTCATTTTCGGTGCGCGGATTGACCTCAGGTCGAGTGATTTCGCGCGACAAGCTGCCTCGCAGAACCGCATCAGGACCATCGCCTGCCAAGGGTGAACCGGTGGGCAAAACGCGAAACCAAGCCTCGCCATCGATTTGTACAGATCCCAGAATGTCCGAAATCGCAAGCTCAAGGTCAGGCCCTTCGCGCCCGGTAAAGCGCTCGGTGGCAATAGTCTCAATATCGCCCGGTAGATCGACCTGCGCCGGTTCAAAAGCCCGAAAGCTGTACGTTTCTGCGCGCCCTGTCCCGGTGTTTGCCAATGCAGTAATGCCGGCGATGACCATCGCTGCGAGCTTCACTTTCAGCTTCATCACACCCCCGGCTCTTTCGCAGATTTGTACGCGATCTAAGGACAGATGAAAGAGTAAGACTGGCCCTGCGGTGAACGCAAGAAAGGCTTGTGACTATTGGCCTTCTTGAGTTTGCGGCTTTTGCGGCGGCTCGACCACGCGCAAGTGAAGCTCTCGCAGCTGTGCCAACTCGGGCTTGGACGGCGCGCCCATGAGCAAGTCTTCCGCCTTCTGGTTCATCGGGAAAAGCGTTACTTCGCGCAGGTTCTTGGCGCCCACCAGCAGCATCACGATGCGGTCCACGCCCGCGGCCATCCCGCCATGCGGCGGCGCGCCATACTGGAACGCGCGGTACATGCCGCCGAATTGCTCTTCTACGTCGGCTTTGGAAAGCCCGACGATCTCGAAGGCTTTGACCATGGTTTCCGGTTTGTGGTTACGGATCGAGCCCGAAGCGATTTCATAACCGTTGCACACAAGGTCATATTGATAGGCGTTGATCGTAAGCGGGTCTTGCGTCTCCAGCGCTTCCAACTCGCCCTGCGGCATCGAGAAGGGGTTGTGGCTGAAATCGACCTTCTTGGCGTCTTCATCATACTCATAGAACGGGAAATCGATGATCCAGGCAAGCTCGAAGCGATCCTCGTCAATCAGCTTCAGCTGCTCGCCCACTTCGATGCGCGCGGCCCCGGCAAGCTTGGCCGCATCGGCTTCCTTGCCGGCCGCAAAGAAAAGACCATCATTCTCGCCCAACCCAAGCTCGGCATAGAGTTCTGCCATGCGCTCAGGGCCGTGGTTCTTCGCAATCGGCCCGCCAAATTCACCCTGCTTGCGCGTCACATAGCCAAGGCCCGCATAGCCTTCCTTGCGCGCCCAATTGTTCATGTCGTCGAAGAACTTGCGGCTCTTTTCATGCGTGCCGGGAGCCGGGATCACGCGGACCACACCGCCACCGCCCACGATTTTCTCAAACAGACCAAAGCCCGATTGCTCGAAATGCTTGGTCACGTCCGAGATGATCAGCGGGTTGCGCAGGTCGGGCTTGTCGCTGCCATATTTGAGCATCGCTTCGGCATAGGGGATGCGCGGAAAGTTGCCCGAAGGCGTCACCGGTTTGCCCTCGGCAAAAGCTTCGAAGACGCCCGCCATCACAGGCTCCATCGTCTCCCACACCTCTTCCTGCGTGACGAAGCTCATCTCCAGGTCAAGCTGGTAAAACTCGCCGGGAAGTCGGTCCGCGCGCGGGTCTTCATCGCGGAAACACGGCGCGATCTGGAAGTAGCGATCAAACCCGGCGACCATCAGCAGTTGCTTATATTGCTGCGGGGCTTGGGGAAGCGCGTAGAACTGGCCCGCATGCAAACGCGAGGGCACCAGAAAGTCGCGTGCGCCTTCGGGGCTCGATGCGGTGAGAATGGGCGTTGAAAACTCATTGAAACCCACCGCATTCATCCGTGCGCGAATGTCTGCGACGATCTGCGTGCGCGTCATCAGGTTCGCATGCAGCGTCTCGCGGCGCAGATCGAGGAAGCGGTATTTGAGGCGGATGTCCTCAGGGTATTCCTGTTCACCCGCAACCGGCATCGGCAGCTCTTCGGCAGCGCTCTGGACGGTGATCGACCGCACAAACACTTCGATCGCGCCTGTAGAAAGGTCAGCGTTCACTGTTTCGGGCGTGCGCGCTTTCACTTCGCCATCGATGGTGATCACGCTTTCCGGCCGCAGCTTTTCGAGCACCGGGAGCGCGGGCGAATCCTCATCCGCCACAAGCTGTGTGATCCCATAATGATCGCGCAGATCGACAAACAGCACGCCCCCATGGTCGCGCTTGCGATGGATCCAGCCCGAAAGGCGAACGGTCTCGCCGACATTCTCAGCGTTGAGAGCGGCGCATGTGTGTGTGCGATATTGATGCATGCGCGCGCTCATAGCGATCTTCGCGATAGGGGCAAGTGAAGCTGTGGGCATCCCTGCCCTTCGCCCTAAACTCTTTTCCTTTCTCGCCGTATACCGCTAAAGGCGATGCCGCTGCCGCAGCGCACCACCCTCTGGGCCCAGCCCCGCGAGCGGTACTCCGCTCAAGCACAAGAAGACGACATGAAAATCCACGATCTCATCACCACAACCGAAGCCTTGGCCGATCTGTGCGAACGGCTTGCGCAGTCCGAATTCGTCACCGTTGACACCGAATTCATGCGCGAGAACACCTATTGGCCCGAGCTGTGCCTCGTTCAGATAGCCAACACAGAAGAAGCCGCCGCGATCGATCCGCTCGCCGAAGGGCTCGATATGAGCCCGCTGCTTGAATTGATGACCGAAAACGAAGACGTGCTCAAAGTCTTCCATGCCGGTGGGCAAGACGTTG
>JBCBOW010000173.1:0-4828 GCA_039821045.1 Pseudomonadota bacterium | reverse complement strand
CGCCTTCGCATTGGACCATCGATGCTGTGGGCGAAGGGTTCGATACGACCTGCGCTGAGCTTTTTCGCGACAACCCTGAGGTTGCCGAGCTCGCGTGGCTGGAATGGGCTATGCTTGATCTTGCCACGGCACCCGATGCCGCGCCTATTGGAGCGGAAGATTTTTCAGAGGCGACCGCGCCGTTCGGCGATGAAGACTGGATGGCGCTCACTGTGACCATGATGCCCCGTGCCGCTGCGCGTATAGTGGAGCATGATCTGGACGCCTTGTGGCGATCGCTCAGCGAGGAGGGCACCGCTGCCGATCTTCAGCCCGGCCAGCACGGCTGCATTGCGTGGCGCGAAGGCGAGCGCCCGACTTTTCTCATGGTGGAGCCCGACAGCGCGCGCGCCTTTTCGGCTATGCAAAGCGGGGCCAATTATGGCGAAGTGATCGCTTTGCTCGCAGGCGAAGAGCCCGATGATGAGGCAATCCAAGATGCAGCCATGCGCGCTGGCGGCTTTTTGGGCCAATGGCTGCAACAGGGCATGCTTGCCGGTCTCAACGAGCGCTCTGGGGATTGACTTCAAAACCGGGCGCGTCACTCTCGGCACCGCTTGAGAGGAGAGCCCATGCTGACTGAGACCACCGCCGAACTGCGCACCGCCAGCCCCAGTTTTCTGATGCGCGCGGTCAAATGGGTCATGAGCAAGCGTCGCCCGGTGTTCCCGCATGATCCTGATGGTTTTGCTCAGATGATGGCGACGCGCAGCAAGCCGCAAGATGCCGCGATGCCAGCGAGGTTTGAACAGGCGTATCAAGTCGAGCGGTGGGAAGCAGCGGGTCGCCCTGTTGTGACACTGCATCCCAGATCGGGCCCAGCTGAATGGCACATGCTCTATTTCCATGGCGGCGGCTTTGTGTTGCCGATGTTCAAGGAGCATTGGCCGCTCGCTGCCGCTTTGGTCGATCAGGTGGGCGTGAGCATCACTTTGCCGCTGTACGATGTTGTTCCGGAAAGCTCTGCGCAAGGCCAAGATGCGCTCGCGGATGCCGCATTCGCTCAGATCGCTGAGAGCCACGACCCCGCGCGCATTATCCTCAACGGAGACAGCGCCGGCGGGCACATGGCGCTTAGCCTGGCGCTGCGCTTGGCCAAAGAGGGTGGTCCGCAGCCGGGCAAACTCGCGCTTTTTGCTCCATGGCTTGATGTGACCATGGCTGATCCGGCCATGGCGATGGTCGAGCCCCATGACATCATGCTCAAGATCGGCACGCTGCGCGCATGCGGCGCTTTGTTTGCAGGAGACCGCGATCCGGCATTACCTGAATGCAGCCCGCTGTTCATGCCGACACCGGAGCTTTCCCGGCTCCCGCCGACACGCATTTGGACCGGGCGGCACGATCTCTTCATCATAGACAGCCGGACATTCGTCAGCCGCCTGCGCGAAGCGGGTGTCGACGCCAAGCTCTACGAATACGAAGCCGCCCCGCATGTATTTATGGCGATCACACCCACGCGTGAGGCGAAGGATGTATTTGGCTTGCTCAAGGCGTTTATCGCCGAGTGAACGAAGAAGCGCGGCAGGTCAGCCCCCGCTAACCCACCGCGCTTCCCACGCGACGAACTTGTAAACGGCTGCGCTTAGCCTTCGGCGCTTGTGTCCATCTCTTCGAGCTTCTTTGCTGCCCAATCGCGCCCGCCAAGGCCAAAGGCGAGCGCGCCCGCGACCGCCAGACCGATCACGAGAGCGCTAAAGGCGATGGTGACGATCGTCTCGCCAACGCCCATGAATTGCAGCCCCATAAAGGTGAACAGCCCGATCGCTGCGTAGCGCACGGCCTTTCCCGCAAACTTGTCCGCGCCAACGAACTTGGCGATGACATTGGCGATCAGCACGCCAAAGCCGATCACCACCGCGCCAAACAACACGCTGCCGCCCAGCTCGAGCACTTGATCAAGGATCGCTGTGAGTTCGGCAAAGCCCAGCATCCGCGTCGCTGCGATGGCGAAGAACAGGATGATCCCGATCTGCACGATGCGGGCGATCACGCTGGAGGCCTTGGTGCTGGCAGGCAGCAGACCAAGAGCTGCCACCGGCATATCGACACCAAGCCCGGAGACCAGCTCTTGCACCAGGCCGAGCACGAACTTGCTGATCATATAGCCTATCGCGAGCAGCAATCCGGCAGCGATAATGTTCGGTATGGCGGCCATCACCAGCCCCAGCATCGCAGTCGCGGGTTCAGAAATCGCGGCAATATCGAGCACGCCGAGCGCGCCGATGGATACCGGGATCGCGATCAGAGCATAGATCACCGTGCCCAGCGTTTTCGAGATTGCGGTGTTCCCGGTAACTTCGTCAGCGCCCGCCTTGTTGGCCCATTTATCAAGATCGATCGATTGCATCGCGGTGACCGCAATGTCGCGCACGATCCCGGCGATCATCAGGCCGATGAAAAGCAGCAGCCCGGCGCCCACCAGATTGGGGATGAAGCCCATCACATCGTTGAGCAGCGAATTGATCGGAGCTGCGACCGTATCGAGGCCCAGCACCTGGAGGACGCCAATCAGGCCAAACAGCCAGATCAACAGCGAGACGATTTTGCCAAGCGAAGTGCCAACGCTCTCGCCCGAGCCATCTTCGCGCTTGAGGACCGAGATGCGGTCAACCAGTTTTGCAAAGGCCCATTTGGCTGCATTTGCGAGCGCCCAAGTGATCAGAAGAATGACAAGGGCATAGATTGCCTTTTCAGCGAGCTCCATCGCCAGCTGACCATTCCAACGGTAGTTTCCGATTTGCATTGTGATCCCCCATGGTGAAATGTGCGAAGTGATAATCGCGGTTAATCGGGGCCGCGCTGTCAAATGTATCATGGCACAGATCGGCCGCCCCGACGTGTAAAACCTTGTATGTAGATGAAGCGAGATTTCTTAGATGCACAACATTATTTCAAAGCTTGTCGCCTCGCTCTTGGTATCGCTTATCTGTGTGACAGGCGTCCAAGCGCCAGCGGTTTTGGCTGAGAATCATTCAGAAAGTTCAGCTGAAGAAAAGCGTTGGTCGATCGCTATTCACGGCGGGGCAGGGACGCTGGAGCGCTCCAAGATGACACCGGAACGGCAAGCGGCTTACGAGGCAGCGCTGCAAGAAGCGCTCGATGCGGGCAAGGCGGTGTTGGCGGCGGGCGGCAGCGCGATGGATGCGGTGAAGGCCGCCATCATCCCGATGGAGGATTCGCCGCTGTTCAATGCCGGGCGCGGAGCGGTGTTCACTTGGGAAGGGCGCAACGAGCTCGATGCCTCGATCATGGACGGGCGCGATCGCAGCGCGGGCGCGGTGACCGGGGTGACGACGATCAAGAACCCGATTTTGCTGGCGGACGCGGTGCGCACGGATAGCCCGCATGTCTTCATGATGGGCGAGGGTGCGGAGGGCTTTGCCGCGACGCAAGAGATTGAAACTGCCGGACCGGAATGGTTTGCCACCGAGGCGCGGCGCGAGGCTTTGGAGCGGCTGAAGGCGAAGCAGCTCAGCGCGCTCGATGTCGATCACAAGTTTGGGACCGTGGGCGCGGTCGCGCTGGATATGGATGGCAATCTGGCGGCGGGCACTTCCACAGGCGGGATGACAGGCAAGCGCTGGGGCCGGATTGGCGATGCGCCGGTGATTGGTGCCGGGACCTATGCGGACAATCGCTCATGTGCCGTGTCCGCGACGGGCTGGGGCGAGTACTTCATCCGCGTGGGCGTGGCGCAGGAGATTTGCACGCGGCTGCGTTACCGGGTCAATCAGGACATTGACCGCGAGCAGGCCCAAGTCCCTCGCAACGAAGATGGGAGGCCGCAATACATCATTCACGCTTATGAAATGCCGCTTTCTCGTACTTCTGCTCAGGATGAAGCCGACGCAGTCATGGCCGAAGTCAAAGAGCTAGGCGGCGATGGCGGTGTCATCCTCGTCACCCCCGAGGGCCACACCATCTTCAGCTTTAACACCAGCGGCATGTATCGTGGTCGCGCCAACAGCGACGGGCTTAACGAGGTTGCGATTTTCGGTGGCGACCCGGCTGCCGACGCCGCCTCAGCCACCCCGGATCACTAAATCCCAAGCCTGCACCCGCGCGCTTCCAAGATCGGTTTCATCTCCCAATAGGCCGCGGGCGTCAGGTGCAGCGGGATATAGGGATGCAGGTGATGCACGATGTGAAACTGCATCCCCATCGATCCCACATTGCCGAGCCGCGAGCGCCAGCTGCGTGTGTTGCGGTAGCGCCCCTGCTCGCCAAAGGGATGGTGCGGCGCCCAGCTCAGGAAGAAGATGATATAGGTGATCGCGATCTGGTAAGGCAGCCACCAGAGGAACAGCGCCTCCAGCGCATAGCCATTCCACGCAAGCGCCCCGAGAATGGCGATATGGCCGAGCTTGTATGCCAGCGACAGCACGATCAGATCGGTGCGCCCCGCCCGGTGGAGCGCCGCAGCATAATCATGATTGCGCTTGGCGCTGGGCTGCCGATTAGCGATCGTGCGCCAGACCGCGTGCCAAGGGCCGTTGGCCTTGGTCGAAATGTCGACATCGAGCGCCGGATCGTTGGTGTGGCGATGATGATCCAGATGCGTCACGCGCAGCACTTCAAACGGATAGACGAGCATCCAGCTTGTCGCATGGCCGACCAGTTCGTTGAGCCAGCGCAGCTTGGTGCCGGGGCGCGCAATGATATCGTGCTGCGCTTCGTGCGTTGGCAGATAGACCAGCGCCATATTGATTGTCGCGATCGGGAAGGCGGCCCAGAGCGGAAGCCAGCCGGCAAAAACGAGCGGCCAAAGGCTCAGCCACACCGCCAA
>JBCBOW010000172.1:0-4855 GCA_039821045.1 Pseudomonadota bacterium | reverse complement strand
CTCAAACCGCGCAACAGCTCAACGAAGTCAATCGCCAGGTGCGCAACCTCCTCGCGGCCAATGTCTCCGCGCGGCTTGATGCGCTGGGCCTCACACGCGGCGGATATCGCGCCTCGCGCCGCGCTCAACTCTGACCAGAAACACGAAAACCAGAGCGTTAGCCTGCGCTTTGCAGAGGCTGCCGCCGCATTAGGTGTTCGCACGGGGCACGCGCTCCATGCGGTCGGTTTCCCCAATTCTGGCACGCATGTTGCTGCTCTCTCCAGCGATGCTCTGACGAACCGGCGCCCAATCCGAGAGGGGCCCGCAATCGGTCAGAAGCGCTGAGAGAAACGAGGCCCTGCTGTGACACAACCAACGCTTCCACCAGCTGCAATGCAACTTGGCGAACGTCAGGCAGCGCAAAGCGCGCGGCTTGAAAGCGGCGCAGTGCGTCAGATCGCGCGCAACGCTGCTCAGGTCGATGTTCAGCAGGCGATTGCCAGCGCCGCGCAACAGACCACCGTCGATTTTGATTTTCTGGTGGCGCAGGCGCAGGTCGAATCCGCAATGAACCCCAAGGCCAAAGCGCCCACGTCGAGCGCGACCGGCCTCTATCAATTTATCGAGAGCACATGGCTTTCCACGATGAAGCGCCACGGCCCGCGCTTTGGATTGGGCGACGTTGCCGCGCAGATCGGGCTCACTCAAAGCGGCTATCCTTACGTGCCTGATGCGGGCACGCGCGATGCCATCCTCGCTCTGCGCGAAGATCCGCAGATCGCTTCGCTGATGGCCGCAGGTCTGGCAGAAGACAATCGCGCGGACTTGACGCCGATCCTGGGCCGCCAGCCCGATAAGTCCGAGCTTTATCTGGCGCACTTCCTCGGCTCTTCGGGCGCGGGGCGCTTCCTTTCAGAGATGCAGGCTGATCCCAATCAGAGCGCGGCCGCTCTGTTCCGACGTCCGGCGGCGGCAAACCGCGCGGTCTTTTACGAGCCCGGCGGTGCGCCGCGTTCGCTCGCTGGTGTGATGAACCATCTGGGCGCCAAGATGGACCGCGCGCTCGCTAATGCCCCTCTGAGCCCGCAGCCCGGCTACAGCTCGGTCGGCGGTTCCCTCGCCGCCTTCCCGACGCCCGATCAGGCGGGCGCCTATCCCGCTTATCCCGGCCAGGCTGTGCCCTATCTGATCACCGCAGAAGAAGTGTTCGAACCGGCCAATCCGCCGGTGGTGACAGCGAGCCGGACACGGGCTTCCTTGCCCGCTTCCAGCGCAGCGCGCCCAGCGCCCAGCTCAAGCGCAATGTCGACCATGCTTTCAAGCAGCATCGATTCAACCTCAGCCAATTCGGTGATCAGCCCGGAAAGCGCTGAGCGGATCAAGCGCGCCTATTCGCAGCTGCGCGCGATGGGTCTTTGATCCAGCGCGCCGCTGCCGAGCCTGACAACAAATTTGCTGTTGCCCCAGACTGACCGTGAACCAACCCAACTCCGCCCCCCAGTCGCTCATCGAGAGCCTGCGCAGCGCGCCGCAAGCCATGGCGCTGCCACTTGGCATTTTTGCGCTTTTGATGCTGATGGTGCTGCCGATCCCGACAGTGCTGCTCGACATGTTCTTCGTGCTTAACATCGCGATCGCGGTCGCGGTGCTGATGGTCGCCTTGAATGTCCGCACGCCGCTCGATTTCTCGGCCTTCCCCAGCGTGCTGTTGTTTGCGACCTTGCTGCGGCTCGCGCTGAACGTCGCCTCTACACGGATTGTGCTGGTGAGCGGGCATGAAGGCGGCGCTTCGGCAGGGCAGATCATCGAAGCCTTCGGGCAGTTCCTGGTCGGCGGCAATTTCGCGGTGGGCCTATTCGTCTTCACGATCCTGCTGATCATCAACATGATCGTCATCACCAAAGGCGCTGGCCGCGTCTCGGAGGTTTCCGCACGCTTTGTGCTCGATGCCTTGCCCGGCAAGCAGATGGCGATCGACGCCGATATTGCCGCGGGGCTTATCACCGCTGACGAAGCGCGCGAACGCCGCAGCCAGGTTACGGTTGAAGCGGATTTCTACGGATCGATGGATGGCGCGTCCAAATTCGTCAAAGGCGATGCGGTCGCCGCTTTGCTGATCCTGGGCGTGAATGTGATCGCCGGGCTCGCACTGGGTGTGATCAGCCATTCGATGAGCGTCGCTGAGGCGGGCGAGCAATATATCACGTTGGCTGTGGGCGATGCTTTGGTGGCGCAGGTCCCTGCGCTGCTGCTTTCGATTGCCGCGGCGGCGATTGTTACCCGCGTTTCCGACAAGCGCGACCTGACCGGCCAGATCGGTGGGCAGTTTGCCGATACGCGCACTTGGGCGCCGGTCTCGGTGATCCTGCTGGCGATCGGGCTTGTCCCGGCCATGCCGCAGATGATCTTCCTGCCCGCCGCAGCGATCGCGGGCGGGGTATGGTGGGCGCTGCGCCAACGCGCCAAAGCGCCGCCTGTGCCGGAAGTGAAAGAGGAAGAGGAGGTCTCGCCAGACCGGATCGAGCTCGCCGATGTCTCGGATCAGACGCTGGTTACCATCGAGCTCGGCTATGGCCTTATCAACCTTGTTGACGAAGCCGCTGGCGCGCCTTTGCTGACCCGCATCACTGGCATCCGCAAGCAATTGAGCCGCGAGCTTGGCTTTGTCCTGCCCCAATTCCGCATCCGCGACAGTCTCGACGCGGGCGCAAAGGATTATGCGATCCGGCTGGGCGGGATCACGATTGCAAATGGCATCGCCAAACCGGGCAAGCTGCTCGCGATTGATACAGGCGATGTGCGCCGGGGCCACGCGCTCAAAGGCGAGGCAACGCGCGATCCGAGCTTTGATTGCCCCGCGCTGTGGATTGACCCGGCCAAGCGTGACCACGCCATCGCGGAAGGGTTTCTCGCGGTCGATCCGAGCACAGTCATCGCAACGCACGCCAATCAGGCGCTGCTCGCTCAGGCGCACGAATTGCTCGGGCCTGAAGAAGTGCGCGCGCTGCTGGATGCGATCAAGGAGACGAGCCCGGCGCTGGTCGAAGCGGTCCATCCAGAGCCCATGACACTGGCCGCGCTTACCCGCCTGTTCCGCGCGCTGATCGCTGACGGGATCGGCCTTGCACACCCGCAACCGGTGTTCACCAGCCTCGCCCTCGCGCTGCAGCGCACGCAGGATTTTGACGCGCTGGTGGACGCAATCCGCAGCGATCTTGCCGGCCACCTGACCGCGCGCATTGCCGCGCCGGGCGAGCGGCTCAAAGTCGTGACGCTCGATGCAGGGCTTGAAAGCGCCATTCTGGGCGGGATGAGCGATCCGCTCACCGGGCAGCCGCTGATTGAGCCTGATTGCGGAGCGATGATCGTCAAGCGCATCAACGCGATTATCGAGGAGCAAGACGGACCGATTGCGCTGATTGTCCAACCGCCGGCGCGCCGAGCGCTCGCAGCGCTGCTGAAGACGCGCGCAAGCCGCTGCATGGTGCTCTCGATCAATGAGCTGCCTTCGGGCCAAGCGGTCGAAGTGGTGGGCCTGATCGGTGGGGCTGAAGCAGAAGCGATCACGGCGACGACCCCGCCGCTCGAGCGCGCCCGCCCGGTTCAAACGCCGCCCAGCGCGCCGCCACAACCCTCCATGCCAAACCCGCCGCTCGCCGCATGAAACACGATCCCAAATCCTTCCTGAGCGCGGGCGCTTCGCCCTATGCGCAAGTCAGCCGCGAAACGATCGAGGATCGCGTGCGACGCTTCTTGCCACTGGTGCGCCGCGCCGCGTGGCACATCCATGGTGCTGGGCGCGAAGGCATCGAAATCGAAGACCTGATCCAATGCGGCATCGTCGCGCTGACGGAATGCGCGCAGAAGCACACCGGGCCGACCGAAGATGGCTTCGCCGCTTACGCCAAGATCCGCGTGCGCGGGGCGATGCTCGATCAGATCCGACGGCTGATGCATGACAGCCGCAACGCCCGCAAAAAGCGCGCCGCCTACACCCGCGCGATGGACGAATGGCGCGCGGCGCACGGCTGCGAACCGACGCGCGCGCAAATCGCCGGGGTGCTCAACATCAGCGACGCTGAGCTGCTCGAGATCGAAGCCTCCGCGATCACGCTAACCTCGATCAGCGAGGAATATGACGAGAGCAACACCGCCTTTGCGAGCGATGATCCCGATCCCTTTGCGATCCTCTCGGAAATGGAAGACCGCGACCGGTTGATCGCGGCGATGCGCACTTTGCCAGAGCGGCTGATGCTGGTCCTCCAACTGTTCTACGTCGAGGAATTGAACCTCACCGAGATCGCTGAAGTCATCGAGGTAAGCGTGCCGCGGGTTCACCAGCTGCGCGGCAAAGCGCTCAAGGATCTCAAGGCGTTGATGGAGGCAGATGGCTGAAATGCGCGGCAGATGATAATTTGACACCGCAAGGCGGGCTGCTAGCGCATAAAGCTTGAAGCTTCGGGGGAACGGTCATCGCCTATGACATCAAACCGCCGCGCGTCGTCGGCCTGGCGGGGGCCATCCTTGCCAGCCTGAATGGTGTCGTAGGATCGGGTATCTTTGCATTGCCAGCCCTGCTGTTTGCGGCTGCTGGGACGTTCTCGGCCATTGCGATCCTCATCTTTGCCTGTCTGTATGGCAGTGTCCTGGCCGTCATCGCCAAGCTTTCGACCGTTTTCCGGCAATCGGGCGGTGCGCAGCTTTACGCAGAGCACGCTTTTGGGCCCGCTGTCGGCTTTCAGGTCGGGTGGTTCTCTCTGGCTGTGAACATGGCCGGAGCAGCGGCCAGTTTTCACGTGCTCGTGTCATACCTCGCGGCGATTTTTCCCTTCTTTGGCGATCCCGATATCCGGCTGATCACAATCGCCGTTCT
>JBCBOW010000171.1:0-4860 GCA_039821045.1 Pseudomonadota bacterium | reverse complement strand
GCATCGCCGACGAAGACGACTTTATAATCATGGCCGTATTTGTGGAGGATGTCCCAAGTCTTGGTGCGCTCTGACCAGCGGCGCTTGTTGTCCTTCCACACGCCTTCATAAAGGCAATTGTGAAAGTAAAAGAACTCAAGGTTCTTGAACTCCGCCGTCGCCGCGCTGAAGAGTTCTTCGACCAGCTTGATGAACGGGTCCATCGAGCCGCCCACATCGAGGAACAGCAGCAATTTTACCGCATTGCGGCGTTCTGGGCGCATGTGGATGTCGAGCCAACCCTGCTTTGCGGTCCCTTCGATCGTCGCATCAAGATCAAGCTGATCAGGATTGCCCTCGCGCGCGAAGCGGCGCAGGCGGCGCAGCGCCATCTTGATGTTGCGCGTGCCCAGCTCTTTGGTGTTGTCGAGATTCTTGAACTCGCGCTTTTCCCAGACTTTGACCGCCTTCTTGTGGCGGCTTTCTCCACCGATCCTCACCCCTTCGGGGTTGTAGCCTGAATTGCCGAAGGGCGATGTGCCCCCGGTGCCGATCCACTTGTTGCCGCCCTCGTGCTTCTTTTCCTGCTCAGCGAGTCGCTCCTTGAGCTTCTCCATAAGCTCGTCCCAATCGCCGATCTTCTCGATCTCGGCCATTTCTTCAGGCGTCAGAAACTTCTCAGCGACGGCTTTGAGCCAGTCTTCGGGGATTTCGACTGGGTTTTGCCCATAATCGGTCATGATCCCTTTGAAGACCTTGTGAAACACTTGATCAAAGCGATCGAGCAGGCCTTCGTCTTTCACGAAAGTCGCGCGGCTGAGATAGTAGAATGCTTCCGGAGTTTGTTCGATGACGTCTCTATCGAGCGCTTCGAGAAGCGTGAGATGTTCCTTGAAGCTTGCCCCGATGCCGGCGCTGCGCAGCTCGTCTGTGAAATTGAAAAACATGGACGGTGCGATATCAGCGCGAGGCCCCTTGTGCCAGCCCTGACACAAGCGGCGAGATAGAGCGCTGGTTTAAGGGTTTGCTAACCATAGAGACTTAGATTTGCCTGCTATGCGCTCAGGGGTTCCCTGTATTGCCTGAAAACCATATGGGGCAAAGATGAAGCTCGATACGATTTCTACCGCTGAAATGGCGGATCTGAACCGGATTCCAGAAGCCTGCGGCGCGGTGGCCGTTGGATGCACCGATGTTGCGGGCGTTGTGGAGGCGGTCATCGCTTCGTCCGAGCAATTGCGCCGCGAACATGATGCTTTGCGCGGCACGGTAACCGCGCTTGAAGCCGATCAAAACAAGGTCGCCGAAGCCAGCGATGAGGCCCGGCTGCTCTCGGAGCGCGCAATCGAGCGCCTTAATGAGGGCACCTCGCTCATCCAGTCCTCGCTCGGTCAGATTAACGAGCTGCTCGAGATGGTGGATACGCTGGGCGAACACGTCACCAGCTTTTCTGCGGCGATGGAGCAAGTGCGGCGCAGCGCGCAAGACATCGATGATATCGCTGAGACAACCAATATCCTCGCCTTGAATGCCACAATCGAAGCGATGCGAGCAGGCGATGCCGGGCGCACCTTCGCGGTGGTCGCAAGCGAGGTCAAAAGCCTTGCGAATGACACCCGCCGCGCCACTGATGAGATTACCAAAACGATCGAATCCCTCGGCGATGAGGCGAGCGTTGTGATTGGCCGGATTGAGAACGGCAGCCAAGCCAGCGGCGAGGCGAAGGCCTCGGTCGCGCGGATTGAAAGCACACTCACGAGCGTTTCTGATCTGGTCGAAGAAGTCGATAAGCAAAACGACGTCATCGCGCGGTCAACCGGTACAATCAGCGGCCATGTCGATGCTGTGCAGAAGGTCGTATCGAATTACGATCACGCCGCCCGCACCAGCGAAAAGCAGCTCCATGGGGCCCATGATCAAATTCAGGATCTTGAGCTCACTGCCAGCGAGATGTTTGATCGCATTGTGCATGCAGGCCTTAGCCCGCAAGACAACGCCATGGTCGCCGTTGCGCAAGAGATCGCCCGTGACATTGTGGCAAAGACCGAAGCTGCCGTTGCGAAAGGTGAGCTGGCCGAGCGCGATCTATTTGATACCAGCTATCAACCGGTCAAAGGCAGCAATCCGCAGCTCTACCGAACAGGTCTTTCAGACTGGGCGGACAAGGTTTGGCGACCGATCTTTGATGCAGCAAATGCGAACAACCCCGCAGTGATCGCGTCTGCTTGCACGAATATGGATGGTTTTCTGCCCACGCAAATGACGGATTACTCGCGCGCACCAATAGGCGATATTGCGCATGACACCCGCCATTGTCGCAATGGTCGCATCATCCTTGAAGCGATCGACAAGCGCGCCAAACAATCCGATGCGCCTTTTATGATGGCCGTCTACCGCCAGGAGGGCGACGGCAAGCAATACCGCGTTGTTCGCAATGTTTACGTCCCGATCACCTTGTGCGGTCGGCGCTGGGGCGATTACGAGGTTGCTTACACGCTCGACTAGGCAATGCCTCGCGCCTTCTTACGAAGGATTGCGCCGCGCCATGAAGGCGAGCCGTTCGAAAAGCATAATGTCCTGCTCGTTCTTCAGAAGCGCGCCATGCAGCGGCGGGATCGCGCTGTTGGGGTTAGCGTCCTGAAGCACTTCGAGCGGCATATCTTCGTGCAGCAGCAGCTTGAGCCAATCGAGCAACTCGCTGGTTGAGGGCTTCTTCTTGAGGCCGGGCACTTCGCGCAGCTCGTAAAAGATATCCATCGCCTTTTTCACCAGGGTCTTCTGGATCTCGGGGAAGTGCACATCGATGATCGCCTGCATCGTCTCGCGATCGGGAAACTTGATGTAATGGAAGAAGCACCGGCGCAGGAACGCGTCGGGCAATTCCTTCTCATTGTTTGACGTGATCACGACAATCGGGCGATCCTTGGCCTCGATGCGCTCTTGGGTCTCGTAAACGTCAAAGCTCATGCGATCGAGTTCTTGCAACAGGTCGTTGGGAAACTCGATGTCCGCCTTGTCAATCTCATCAATCAGAAGAACGGGGAGTTGCTCTGAGGTGAAGGCCTCCCAGAGCTTGCCCTTCTTGATGTAGTTGCGAATATCGTGGACGCGCTCTTCGCCGAGCTGACCATCGCGCAGACGAGCGACGGCGTCATATTCGTAGAGACCTTGCTGCGCCTTGGTGCTTGATTTGATGTTCCATTCGATCAGCGGCGCGTTGATGGCTTTGGAAATTTCATGCGCGAGCACCGTCTTGCCCGTACCCGGTTCGCCTTTGACCAACAGCGGACGGCGCAGGGTCACCGCGGCGTTGACTGCCACCTTGAGATCTTCTGTCGCAACATAATTGCTGGTGCCTTCAAAGCGCGTCTGCTCGGTCATGCGTTCTCCTTTGGAACTGAATTATCCGTTTACGCACGCGGTAAGGGTACAGATGCGCTCGCGCAAGTAACCTACGCGATTGTGACTGGCGTTGGCCTATGCGCGGCTGACAACGGCTAGGACAATGAACCCGAGCTGGGCTGTGAGCATGATCACCGTTGCTCTTTGCCAGCCAATGGACGCATCGCGCATGCCTCTTGCCCACGTCCACGCGCCAATCAGGCCCGTCACAAGGCCAGCAGTGAGGATCGTGTAGAATGCAGCGGCGCTCGCAAACACCCAGAAGCTTATCGTGAGCGCGACGAGCTGGGTCAGCATCGCGGCAGTGAACCACACGATCGGGATTGGGCGGTAAGCGGTATCAGGCACCTCCCAGTCAGGCAGCGAGGCATCAGGCCGCGAAAGCCTCCTGTCGCCCGCCATGATGTCTTGCTTGCGCGGGTCGGGGTACTCGCCATTGCGCTCGTCGTTGTGTGTCATGCCTGCGGTCTACGCCCTAATCGACGACGAAATCAGCATCAGCGTCAAACGCGAGGAGAACATCGACCACGCTCATTGCCTTTTGAGCGCAGCGGCCATTGCCGATGTTGGAGAGGCAGATCAGGGTTTGATCGCGGTCAGGCATGCGCACCATATAGGTGGAAACGCCATAATCGCCGCCTTCGTACCAGATGATCGGTTGGCCGCGATATGTGCTGTGCACGAGACCGAAGGCATCGTTGGTCTTGTCGTGATCATACCGCCGCTTGGCAATCATTTGCGCTGTGAAAGCCTCGCCAAAGGCCTTGTCTGAGTAGAGCGCTGCGTCCCACCGGGCGAGATCGCGCAGGCTGGAGAACATGCCGCTGCCGCCATAATGTGGGGAGAGCCGCGGCGCCTTGGTCCAGCCCGATGTTTCATCATTCCAGTAATAGCTGGTCGCACGCGTCTCGCGCGCCATGTCGATCGGCGCATCAACCCAGGTGTTGTCCATGCCCAAAGGTGCGAAGATGGCCTCGTTCATATGCACGTCGAAAGGTTTGCCCGATTGCCGCGCAGCCACTTCGGCGAGCAATTGATAGTTGATGTTTGAATAAGTCCATCGTGAGCCTGGCGTGTATTCGAGCCGGTTGGCTCGAAAGACGGTTTCAATGGCATCGTTTACAGTGAACCGATCTTCTGACGTCCATCCGCCTTTGGGTGAGGGGAGGGTGTAATACTCGGGCAGACCGCTGGTCATGTAGACCAAATGACCGATTTCGATGGGGGCATACACAGGCGGCAAGCCATCCCAATGCTCAGCGAGCTTGTCGGTAAGGGCAATATCTCCGGCCAAGATCGCCTTTGCGATAGCCGCCGCAGTGAATTGTTTTGATACCGACGCGAGATTGAACGCTGTATCCGCGGTGATGGGAGTTTCTCGCGCGATATCGGCCATGCCATAGCCGCGCGCAAAAACGAGATTGCCCTCATCCACAAGGCCGATCGCATAGCCGGGCCGCTTTCCGCTATCGTAAGCAA
>JBCBOW010000170.1:0-4928 GCA_039821045.1 Pseudomonadota bacterium | reverse complement strand
AAGCCTCGATCAGCGGGACCGAAGGACCGTCTCCATCACGGTGAAGACGGCTGTGTTGTCCACGAACTGCCCGTTCCAGCCATATTGCTCGCCCCAGATTTTCGCAGCGCGCTGATCGGTTCGGCTGAACTGAGCAAACATGTCTGAGCCATTGCCCAGAACCCACAGCGGCACGAGCTCATTGGTGTGATTGCCTGAGGCAAATTGATAGCCGGGCATCACGCCTTGTCCTCGATCCTGGACTGCGAGAAACTCATTGAAGGTGTCTTTCGCAGGGTCAAAGCGAGCTTCCGCCAGAGCCATGAAATCACGCTCTGCGGCTACAGGGCCGCCCACGCTGTTGGTGTATGTGCCTTCGCCCCAAATGCCGCCGCATTCGTGATCTGACGTGATGATGACGAGGGTCTCGTCCCAGTTTGAATTCGTCTCAACCCACTGGATCACGGCGTCGACTGCTTTGTTGAAGTCGATCTGTTCCTCAATGTAGCGCGGCATATCGTTCGCATGGCCCATCCAATCAACCGCGCCGCCTTCGATCATAAGGAAGAAGCCGTCTTCATCCTGTTGGAGAACATTGAGCGCGCCGCGGCTCATTGTGGCAAGGTCTGGCACCTCGGAGTTAAACGCCATGCCTGATGGCGTATCTGCGTTCGGCAGGCCCTCACGCCGCGCCTGAAGCGTAGAGCTGGTGCGCGCGATGCCGACCACGCGCTCGGGTACATCCTGACCCTTCGCGAGTGCTTCGAAATCGGCTTTCGCATCGATGAATGCGAAGCCGCTCAAGCCAGCGGCGCTGGTGAGCTTGCCGAGGGTCTCCGTCCCTCCGACATATTTGTAGTCGGCATCCTTTTCAGGATTGATCGGCTTGCCGCTGCCATCGAAGAGCGGGTGACCGCCGCCCATGATTACATCAAGCTCACTTGCGACCATCTCATTGAATATCTCTGCGTAATTGTTGCGCGAGATGTTGTGCGCGATAACGGCTGCGGGGGTTGCGTGGCTGGCCATGACCGAGGCGACTGATCCTGCTGCGCGGTCGCGGTCCATGGCAATTTCGGCGATGGTGCGGAAGCGTTGCGTGCCGCTCCAGTCAAGATTGATGCGACCGTTTGACGTCTTGCGCCCCGCCATGAGCGCGGTGCCTGCGGCAGCGCTGTCTGTGTAAGTGGTGTAGGCTTTGCCAACCGGTTTGAAATCAGAAGCGAAGGCGTTTTCAAATCGATCCCAGCGGGTGCGTGGGTCGTAACCTTGCGCGACGGCGCCTTTGGCAAGGTTTGCGTCCGATCCGCTTGGCAGCAGATTTCCGTCCGCATCGATCAGGTTGAGCGAACTATGCGCCATCCCGTAGAGCACTGGCTGCGTGCCGTCCGGTCGCGCGAGCTGGTAGGATTGTTTGCCTGCAAGGCCCTGATAATAGTCCGCCGCAAGCCAGCCGTTGAAGCCGATCCCGTCCGAGACGAGGAGGATCACATTCTTGACCTTGCCTTTCGCCGGCTCAGCTTGGGCTTCGGCGGTGGTTGCTGGCGTGGCTGCGGAAGACTGCGTGCTCGATTGAATGTGGCTTGAGCCAAGTGCGCTGGCGCTCAGTGCGATGGCTACCGGGAAAAGACTGGAAAGCAGGAGGCGATTGGCCATTGGTGAGTGTCCTAAGTTTGAGACGCTGGAGACTTGATTAGGGGCACTAACCTGCGAAATTGACAGACGCATAACAATTGCTGCGCAAGAATGGGGCTGAGGCTTCCCTCTTGCGCAATGGGCCACGTCGCGCGTAGCGCGGGGCTCATAGGCTAAAGACAGGACATCTAAGCATGAGCATGGCGCTGCCCCAACTCACCGTCACCGGAAGCCCCCATCAGATGGGTCATCAATATGGCGCGCATTTTCGCGAAATGATTCACCCGTTCACCGCAGACCGGGTCAAAGCGGTGAAAACCTATCTGACTGAAGCCGGGCATGGTGACGCCATTGATAGGCTGTTGGAAGCAGGCGCTGCATGTCTTGAGGTGCTCAAGAGTTTCGATCCGCGCGGCTACGCTGAGCATTATGGCATTGCGCAAGGGGCAGGGGTTGACCCCGTTTTGCTCTACACGACAGCAAACATGACAGATATCCGCGATATCATAACGCTGCCCGGTGATCCCGATGTTGTCGAAGATGAAGGCTGCACCATGGCGCTCTTGCCGCCTGAGAAAACTGCCTCGGGCCGCGCGCTTCAGGGCCAGACCTGGGATCTGAACGGGCCTGATGTCGAGTATGTTGTCGCGCTGCATCAATTGCCTGATGAGGGGCCGGAAACCTGGACAGTCACTTGCGCTGGCTGTCAGACGCTCATGGGCATGAACCAGCACGGCGTGACGATCGGGACGACAAATCTCAAGACCAAAGGCGCCCGGGTCGGCATTCCATACCTTTCGCTTCTTCATCGCGCTTTGCGGCAGGAAACGCGCGACGCTGCCAGCGCGCTGATCGAGGAAACGCAGGTTGCAGGCAGTCATTCCTATTGGGTTGGCGATGCACAGGGCGCAGTTGAGTGGGAAAAGACGCCGGTTTCGGCCCATTCGCGCTCAACATCGGATGGCGCCCTCGCACGCTCAAACCATTGCCTTGTCGAAGCGAACGTTGCAGTTGAGACCGGTCTGTCGCCAAGCACTTTTCAGCGGTTTGATCGGATTGAGAAGCTGATGGCTGAGAGCGATGAGCACACGCTAGAAACGCTCAAGGCCATGTTCGCTGATCGTTCCGATGGTCGGCTGAGCATCAATCGCTTTGCCGAGGATATGTCAGGCGCAACAACGAACGCGGTGGTCGCGTGTGACCCGGCCAATCTTGATTTTCGCGCGTGCCGCGGCAACGCGGACCGCGGCGATTGGGCTCAACTCGAATTTGAGCGCAAACTCGCGACAACAACCTAGCGGCACAGGCTTGCCGCAAAGGCGGTGGCTTGCCGGTTAGCGATGTGGCGCAGCGACAGCTTGCTTGGGCTTCAAGCGTCCAATCTTAGCGATGGCATGGCTCTTGCTGCGGGAAGGTGAGCGTGCGCGTCTGATTGCGCGCGCTGTGCCTCAGGAGCCTGCGCTATCGCCAACTCGACTGACATCACTGCACCGCTCCCAACAGATCGTCTGACCCGGGTCTTGTTTTACTTGCCCGTGGTCACGCCTTGGTGGTTTGAGCGCATCATCATTCCGCTCGTCAAAGCGCTCGCGCTGGGCGCTGAGGTTCATGTGATGGTGCCTCCGCTGTGGAGCGGCACAGGAATCGGCCGAGCCAATCGCAATTCGATCGCCAGCGTCCAAGGCGTCTTCTGGCATCTGCTTGATGGCCCCGATCACCCCAAATTGCGCACGGACGCGAGCGGTGAGGACGACCTGTTTGCTCTGATCGATCAGATTGCGCCTGACATTACTCTGTGCCGCACCGCAGACATTGCAAGCACCAAGCGCATAAGCGGCACGGTGCGCTATATCATGGAAGGAGGCGGCGCACCTCTGGGCGGGAAGTCCCATCGCATTTGCTTTGCTGACAGCCTGTTCGATTTTGCCGAAATGCCCGACCTCACCCCGTCGGAAATCGAGCTGTGTGAGCGGGCGGGGAGGGATTTCTGGGCTAATCGCATCGAGCGGCTGCAAATGGACACTCGCGAGGCGTGGAGGAAACGACTGGCGCTGCCTGATGGCAAGAAACTCTACGGCCTTCCGCTCGAATATGAGCACGAAGAGAATTTCTTCGGTCAGCACCATGCCTTTGCCAGCGCTATTGAAACAGTCAAAGCGGTTGTGGAGCGATTGCCCGACGATGCCATTCTCCTGGTGACCCACCACCCGCTCACAGAGCGTCATGGCGATGTCAGCGCGGTTAACGGTCTTATCGCTGACCTGCGCGGACGGGCCATTCTGGTCGAGGCCGAAGAACGCCAGGCTTTTGCGACCTGGCATATGTGCCGCCATTGCGACGGGATGATCATCGACAACACCAAGAGTTGGTCCGTCGCCGCCGCCTTCGGTACACCGATCCTTCGGCTCTCGCGGTTCGGTTTTGGCGATTGGGTCCAGGAATATCGGGATATGGACCGCTTTTTTGACGAGGTGGGCCGCGGTGTCGCCAAAGCGGTAGCGCTTGCCGACGTGCAACGTTGGTTTGGCTATCATGCCATCAACGTGATGTTCGATCCGCGCGACCCGCGTCTCACGGCTGACGAGCTGATGGCGCGCGCTTCGCGCGAGGTGATGCCTGAAACATGGGAAGCGCGCCTTGCTGATTGCAACGCAGAGCTGATTGCGCTGGCAGCGGAGATTGAAGCGCGAGAGAGGACGCATGAAAAGAGGCAGGCGGCATGACGTTCGACCTTGGCATCATCGTCCCTGCACGGCGCGGCTCGTCACGGATCGCGGAGAAATGCCTGTTGCCTTTCGGCGATGAGGAGACGTTGATCGAATGGAAGCTTGCTCAACTCACACAAGTCATTGAGCCGCATCGCATCTACCTCTCAAGCGAAGATCGCGGGTTCCTCGAGCTTGCCGAACGCTTCGGCGTCCGGCGCCATGAAAGAGCGCGGCACCTCGCCATCGGTCACACTGCTCCTTTCCGCGATGTCATCACCGGTATCGTCCGCGACATTCCGCATGAGCACATCGCTTGGGCAACGGTCGTTTGCCCCCTGATGGCGCCGCGAGACTATGCCGGAGGGCTTGCGTCTTACGAGGAACATGTTGTTTCCGGTGAGGCTGACTCGCTGATCGCAGTCAATGAGGCGCGCGACTATTATTGGTCTTCTCAAGGCGCACTGAACTATCGGGCCGATCGCGAGCACACCGTAAGCCAGGAGCTGCCTGATTGGTTTCGCGTGACCAACAGTCTCTACATGGCCCCGCGCAGCCTTATCCTTGAGCGCGAGTACTTCATTGGCGAACGGCCTTATCTATTTTCGC
>JBCBOW010000169.1:0-4953 GCA_039821045.1 Pseudomonadota bacterium | reverse complement strand
CGACAAACTCGAGAAAGGCGAAGGTCCGGTTTACAACTGGCACGTCGTCCAGGAAGTATCGAGTTTGTCGCGATAATAGGGCCGCATTTTGCCGAAAACACCGCGATAGCGTTTGCGCAGCATACCGATGGCCGATGGGCCATCATCAACGATCACGAGATGCAGGTTCGGTTTGCACTTCTTGTCCGCAACATCGACCTCTGCAGCTTCGGCCACGGTGCGGATGCGCTCTTCCATAAAGGTCTCAAGCTCATCGGAAAAGCCGATGACCGACGGACAGACCTTCGCCTCGAAGCGCGCATATTGGCCGGCGGGCTCACGCATCATGACGGTGCGAATATAGCGGTTAACCGTCTTGGAGCGCTCAAGGTCTCCTGTAACAACGATCGCGTTTTCGGCTTGCGCCGCCTCGCTCTGTGACGGGGTGTTGTTCTGTGCGGCAGCTGGAGTTGCCAAGGCTGCGACCGTGAGGGCGAGGGGGGCTAGGCGGCGCATGAGGTGAGAATGCTCCGTTTAAATCAGATCACAACCGACCATCGGCAACCGGCTTAACGCTCTCGACAAAGCGCAAGAAGAGGCGATCAATCGCTAGCGCCGGACGCTGAAAGCTGATCAAGTTCGTCCCGATCCATGGCGAGCGTAACACCGAGCGTGCCCGAACTCGTTCCATCGCCCGAGCGCAGAACAGGCCGCTTATAGAGTTTGAGTGCCACTGCTTCGATTTCGGAGTAGTCGGCGCAGGCCCTTGCGATGCGTGTCATCAGCCATTCCTGCGTCTCATAGTGACGATCCCCCGCCAGACGATCAATCTCAGCGATAAGCGGATCATAATCAAAGATATGCGCCATCCCGTCGCCCGGGACCAACACAAGCGAGGGGCTTATGGTCAGCACCATATCGAGCAAATGCGCATCGGGCTTCACATCATCAGGACCGTAGGTGCCCAGATCCAAGGTGAGTTCGAGCCCTTCTAAGACAACGGTGCTTTGCATCAGAGGAGCGCTATCCCATCAGCTCGCGGACGAATGGGATAAGCCCTGTCTGTCTCGTCCTGCGCATTCGCTCTGCATCGAGGATTTCGTAGACCCGATCAAAACACTCGCTCACATCATCGTTGATCACGACATAATCATATTCGGCCCAATGGCTGATTTCAGCGCGCGCGCGATCCATGCGCGCATCGATGACTTCGTCAGTATCCTGAGCGCGGCTTTCCAATCGGCTTCGCAGCTCTTCCAGGCTGGGTGGAAGGATGAAGACCGAAACAACGTCCTGCTGGTCTTTCTGATAGAGCTGCTGTGTGCCCTGCCAGTCGATATCGAACAGAAAATCGCGCCCTTCTTTAAGAGCACTGCGAATGGCGCCTTTCGGCGTTCCGTATCGGTGCCCAAAAACCTCTGCCCATTCATAAAAGTCATCTTCGTCGATCATGCGATCAAACTCGGCATCAGAGACGAAATGATAGTGCACCCCGTCCTGTTCACCGGGGCGCGGTGGCCGAGTTGTTGCTGAGATGGACAGCTCGATTGCAGGGTCAGCTTCGAGCAGCATGCGCGAAAGCGTCGTTTTCCCGGCACCCGATGGCGAAGACAAAATGAACAGCAGACCGCGCCGTTTGAGCGTGTTGGTCTGGATCGGTCCTTTAGTTGATGTCGAAGGGGTCGTGTTGCGGCTCATGCGCCCCGATGCGCCAAGCGCGCGTTGGAATCAAGCTCGCGCTTCAAGGGTTATCAGCGCTTTCCTTCGCCCGTTTGAGCGCGTCGCGTTGTCGAGCCTTCCCACGGTCGTAAAGCACTTTGAACGCAAGCCCGCCGACCACCAGTCCAAGCCCGATAGGTGAGCGCGTCGCCATTTTGCTCGCACCGTAGAGCGCAATCGAGGTGAGAACGGTGCGCCCGTCAAGAGCATCGCGTGCCTCATCTTCATTCCGAGAGCCAGCGCGCGCGATGCGCCCTTCGACATTGCGGCGGAAAAGCGATGAGGCCCCCCGCAAGGCGATGTCAGCAATCATCAGGTTGGTTGAGAGCGATGGGCTGGCAGAAAGCGCGCCGCCCGCCGCAATCTCGTCGCTTTGATCCAGAGCTGCGGTCTTACCTGCACGGTCAGGCTTTGAGCCTGGCATATCTTTAGCGCTCATTCTTGCACGACAGGGCCAAGGTCGCGGCTACCGTTTGCGTCCAAAATCGACTGTGACAACATTCGACCCATCGCCGCCGCCACCGCTACCATCATCATCGGGATCGCGATCGATCGAGTCGTTCTCGGCGTCCTCGTGTTCTTCAGGCGCAATATCTGCGACGGTCGCTTGGAACTGGAGGCCAAAATCAACCGCTGGATCGACAAAGGCTGTGATCGCAGCGAACGGGATCTCAAGTTTGGCCGGGATTTGATTGAAGGAAAGCCCCACGGAAAAGCCGGCTTCATGGGTTTCCAGGTCCCAAAACTTGTTTTGCAAGACGATGGTCATCTCATCGGGAAAGCGTTCTTTGAGATGCGCTGGGATGGATACGCCAGGCGCGCCCGTCTTGAAGGTGATGTAAAAATGATGCGTTCCCGGCAGTTCGCCACCGCCTTGCTCGATCTCACCCAAGACGCGTCCTACCACAGCGCGCAGCGCTTCCTGTACGATCTCATCGTAGGGTATGAGGCTGTCGGGTGTCTCTTCAGTCATCGCATGCTTAGTGGTGACGAGCCACGCTGGCCTGGTCAAGGGTTTCGTGGTCCGTTTTGTAAATGATTCTGGACAACAGTGTTTGCAGATTTGGACAGTTGTGTTGATGTGTCTGTGCGGCTCGAGCCCCGATGCGCATGTTGCCCCGCTCTTGCGTCGCGAAACTAGGCTCTTATAGCGCGAACCATGTCGACAACCCTACAACTAGAGCCCGGATACGAACCGCGCACCGGCTCCGTTGCGCGCCACACCGCAGAGACCGAGATCGCGATTGCGGTTAATCTCGATGGCACCGGCACATATGACGTTTCAACCGGGATCGGCTTCCTTGATCACATGGTCGAGCAGTTTTCAAAGCACTCTTTGATCGATGTGTCGATGAAGGTGTCGGGCGATCTGCACGTTGATCAGCACCATACAACGGAAGACAGCGCGATCGCGCTCGGGCAAGCTTTGGCGCAGGCGCTCGGCGATAAGGCCGGGATTGGTCGATATGGACACGCATATTCGCCGATGGATGAGACCTTGAGCCGCGTTGCGCTTGATATCTCGGGGCGCCCGTACCTGGTATGGAAAGCCGGCTTCACCCAGGAAAAGCTGGGCGAGTGGGACACAGAGCTGATCGAGCATTGGTTTCATTCAGTGGGGCAATCAGCGGGGCTGACGCTCCATATCGAGCTGCTGTACGGCACCAACAATCACCATATTTGCGAGAGCATCTATAAGGGATTTGCCCGCGCTATGCGCAGCGCCGTTGAGCGCGATCCTAGGAAAAGGGGTGCGATCCCGAGCACCAAAGGTCAGCTTGGTGGGTGAAACCGTGGCCTTGGTGGATTACGGCGCGGGCAATCTTCATTCAGTGCACAACGCCTTGAAGGCGGCCGGAGCCACGGTCCGCGTTACCGATGATGCGAATGCGGTGCGCGCCGCGGATCGCATTGTGCTGCCTGGCGTCGGCGCATTCAAAGCCTGCGCGGATGGCCTCAGAGCTGTACCCGGTATGGTCGAGGCTATGCGCGAACGCGTCGCCATTGGCGGGGCGCCCTTTTTGGGGATTTGTGTGGGCATGCAACTCTTGGCGGATCGCGGGCTTGAGTTTGGGAGCCACACGGGACTTGGCTGGATTTCGGGCGAAGTGCGACTGATTGAGCCTACTGATCGGGCGATCAAGGTCCCGCATATGGGCTGGAACGATGTGGCGCTGCTGCCGCACGCGCGCAACCATGAAGTGCTTGAGGGGGGAGAGGCCTACTACCTGCACTCGTACCACTTCGCCGTTGATGATCCCGCTGACATCGCGGCGATGACGGATCATGGCGAAGGTCTGGTTGCGGCCGTGGCGCGCGACAATATTCTGGGCGTGCAGTTTCACCCGGAGAAGAGCCAGGCCTATGGCATCGCGCTGCTGGAGCGTTTTCTGGAGTGGGCACCATGATTGTCTTCCCCGCGATCGATCTCAAGGGCGGCGAGGTGGTGCGGCTCGCAGAAGGCGATATGGACCGAGCGACCGTCTATGGGGACAATCCGGCGGCGCAGGCGCTGATCTTTGCTGAGAGCGGCGCAGAGCATCTGCATGTGGTCGATCTGGACGGTAGCTTTGCCGGACGCCCCGAAAATCGCGCGGCGGTCGAAGCCATCATCGAGGCCTTCCCCGGCTATGTGCAGCTTGGCGGAGGCATTCGCGATGCGGCGGCGGTCGAAGGCTGGTTCAACCTCGGCGTCGCAAGGGTCGTGATGGGCTCAGCCGCGCTCAAGGATCCCGAATTCGTCAAAGAGATGGCGCGCGAATGGGAAGGCGGCATTGTCGTTGCGGTCGATGCGAAAGACGGCATGGTGGCGACGGAGGGCTGGGCCGAGGTTTCGGACGTGCCCGTCGTCGATCTGGCGCGCCGGTTTGAAGACGCGGGCGTTGCCTCGCTGCTCTTCACCGATATCGGGCGAGACGGCCTCCTTAAAGGCGTCAACATTGATGCAACGGTTGAACTCGCGCGGCAGGTGGACATTCCCGTGATCGCCAGTGGCGGGGTCAAGGGATTGGACGACATTCACATTCTATCTCTGCACGCATCTGAAGGGATCGAAGGCGTGATTACAGGCCGCGCGCTTTATGAAGGCAAGCTCGATCTTGCCGCCGCAATTGCCATGGCGGCACGAGGCTGATCATGCGCGAAATGGGATGCATGTTCATGGTGCTGACATTCCTTGCCGGGATCACCGTTTCGACGGTCACAGTCGGGCTGATAAATGTCGTTGTATTCTTTGCGCTGTCGCTCGGCCTTGTT
>JBCBOW010000168.1:0-5006 GCA_039821045.1 Pseudomonadota bacterium | reverse complement strand
GGCGAGCTTCGTGTCGCCAATATCGGCTGTGCGCGTGCGGAATTCGCCGAGAACGGTGGTGCCCATGCCGCCTTGAAAGGTGATGTGGTCCATCTCCTTGGTGATATAATTGCCCATCACCATCAGCGTCACCTGATCAGACAGGCCATACATCGCGCCCGCCATATGCATATCCATACGCATGGATGTGGGTACAATGCGAAGGGTCGGCGGCTGGCCGGGATTGCCAAAAAAGATATTGGGCACGGTGGTCACGACCTGTTCGGGCGTGACGCTGTCGGTGCCGATCTGGATGCCCTCCATGTCCATATGCATGAAGCGGTAGCTGATCATCCACTCGCCCTTTTTGTGGCGGTGGTCCCCCATCACGCCAATTGGCGCATGGTCGAGCGAATTGATCCCGTGATCGCCATCGGCAAGCGCAGGGGTGCTTGCGAGCGCGCAAGCGGCGACGGCGAGCGAGCAGCCCGCCTTCAGAAGCGATTTCATTCTTGAGGTTCCTTGTCCTTGATCTGATTGGGCTGGTTCAGATCAGGCGCGGAGGGCCTCTTGCGTCATAGGCTGGATAGGGAGGGCGCGTTGCAAGCGCGCGGATCGGCTCCGCCTGGGGCGCTTCGCTGGGAGCCAGGCGCGCTGTGAGCTGGACAGCTTCGGCAGGAAGCGTGGGCCCGCATGCTGAGCAACATGGATTAGCGCTGGGGCTGCCCGAATGCTCCTCATGGCCGCCGGACGGCTCGTCCGAGCTCTCGTGGTCTCGCGGCTGAGTGTGCGCGTGGTGTGCGTGGGCTGCGTGGTGACTATGCGCGCCAGTGTCTGAGCCAGTGTCCGCGCCAGTGTCTGAGCCAGCGCTAAGCGGCTCGAGGCAGCAGGGCGCGCCCAACACGACCCGAAAGGCGATCGCCACCAACAGGAACGTATGCAAAATAGGATGCGAACCGCGCGTCATCACACGCTCCTGTAGCGCTGCCTGGCGAGCGAGTGAAAGTGGTTAAATCAGCAGCTTACAGGACTGTTGCTTTCCTACACCATTACCGCGCGGTAGACCGAGGCATGCCCAATGCTCGCTCCCGCTCCGATTGTCTCCGATCAAAAGGCGCGATGAGCGAGCGGCGTTTTTTGCGCTAGGACAGTGTGCCAGGTGTGTCACACGTTCTCTACGTGCGATGAGTTGAGGCTGTTTTCGGCGATCGCAAAGCCGGTTTGTCGGAACGCAAAGGACGTTTCGCGCTTGCAACATGGCAGCGACGCCATAAAGACCCGGAGCATTATGACTGACACCGCAATCCTAGATACCGCACTCGCAGACGCCGCCCGCGCGTCAAAGGCCTGGCCCTTTCAGGAAGCACAGCGTCTGGCGAAACGGTTGCGCGGTGGCAAGGCGAACGGTGAGCCGGTGCTGTTTGAGACGGGGTATGGCCCCTCAGGCCTCCCGCATATCGGCACCTTCCAGGAAGTCCTGCGCACCACCTTTGTGCGCCGCGCCTATGAAGCGCTGACAGGCGAGCCGACCCGGCTCGTCGCCTTCAGCGATGATATGGATGGGCTGCGCAAAGTGCCTGACAATGTGCCGAATAAGGCGCTGCTCGAGGCCAATCTTGGCAAGCCACTGAGCCGCATTCCCAATCCGTTTGACACCGAGCATGAGAGCTTTGCTGCGCACAACAACGCTATGCTGCGCGAATTCCTCGATCGCTTCGGCTTCGATTACGAGTTCGTCAGCTCATCAGACCGCTACAACTCGGGCGCGTTTGATGACGCGCTGCGCGGCGTGCTCACGAACTTCGACGCCATCCTCGACATCATGCTGCCGACATTGGGCGAAGAGCGCCGCAAGACATACTCGCCCGTGATGCCGGTCTCGCCGACCAGCGGGGTTGTGCTGCAAGTCCCGATCGAAGTCGTCGATGCGGCCGCCGGGATCATCCGCTTCAATGATGAAGACGGCAGCGTGGTGGAGCAATCAGCGCTGGGCGGCATGTCAAAGTGTCAGTGGAAGGTCGATTGGGCGATGCGCTGGGTGGCGCTGGGCGTTGATTATGAGATGTATGGCAAGGACTTGACCGATAGCGGCGTGCAATCGGGCAAGATCGCGCGCGTGCTCGGCGGGAACAAGCCCGAAGGCCTGATCTACGAGCTGTTCCTCGATGAGAACGGCGAAAAGATCAGCAAGTCGAAGGGCAATGGCCTCACGATTGAGGAATGGCTGACCTATGGTTCTGAAGAGAGCCTTGGTTTCTACATCTTCCCCAATCCCAAGAGCGCCAAACAGCTGCATGCGGGCGTGATCCCCAAAGCGATCGATGATTACTGGCAGTTTCGCGAACGGCTGCCCGAACAGCCGCTCGACAAGCAGCTCGGCAACCCCGCCTGGCACTTGCTGCGCGCTAACGAGCGGCACGAAGGACCGGACGCGCCCGGCGCGGGCGAGGGGCTGAGCGTGCCCTATTCGCTGCTGCTCAACCTGGTGAGCGTGCTGGGGCTCGAGGCGACCCCGCAAAACCTGGCGGACTATGTTGCGAGCTACACCGGCGCGCCGGTCACTGATCCCAAGCTGATGGGCCTCATCGAAAGCGCGGTTGCCTATAATCGCGATTTCGTCGCGCCAACGCTTGCCAAGCGAGCGCCTGCGGGTGCCGAGATCGAAGCGCTGCGCGAGCTTGATGAAAAGCTTGCTGAAGCGGCAGCCGAGGCGAGCGCGGAAGATCTGCAGACCATGGTCTATGAGATCGGCAAGCGCGAGGAATACGGGTTTGAAAGCCTGCGAGACTGGTTCCGCGCGCTTTATGAGACCCTGCTAGGCAGCGAACAAGGCCCGCGCATGGGCAGCTTTATCGCGCTTTACGGTGTCGATCCGACAAGGAAGCTGATCGCAGAGGCTTTGGCGAAGGGGTGATGCCTTTGGCTTGGCTGACCGGGAATGCGTAACGCGCTTTCCTACAGGCCTGCATCTGGGTTAATCGCGCTAGAGCTACTTCCAGGCCCTCGTGCGATACCACCTGGTGATCACATATTTGTTGCCTTTGATCACCGGGGTGCCGGCATGCATCGTGCCTTCATTGGGTGAGCCATCTTCGAGCGCGTTGTTCCACACCAGCAACACGCCGGGTTTGGGAACGATTTGGATGCCGACCTTGGTAAAGTGAGTTTCGCCGCCTTCTTCAACGGTGTTGAGGAAAGCCATCGTAGTCCACGAACGCTGCCCGCCGCGTTTGCGTTCGTTTTCCCAGTATTTCTCCGTGGTGTAGAACCAATCGTTGTGCGGCTTGAACTCTTGACCGGGCAGATAGCGTTGCCCCTGGATCGCTTCGCCAATCGCCGAAGGCACGCCCAGCAGATCGTCGATCCGGCGAGCGATGCCTTTGACGAAGCTGTCGGAGGGATCAAGGTCGCCCGAATAGGAGGTGCGAAAGCCGCTGTCATAGCTCAATTCGTGCAGCGTCGACGGGCGCGCCGTCAGATCGATCATGGTGCAAAGGCGCTTGCACTCCTGCAGGCTCAGGAAATCTCCGATGGCGTAGAGTTCGGCCTTGTCGGTGTCGATCTTATACGCGCCCGCGTCCGCGTTGAGCCGCTCGCGCACTGCTTTGCCCACGCGCTTGAGTGCATCGGCATCGGGGATGGTCTTCGTTGTCGCCATGATGCGGACATTAGCAAGCTCGTCAGGCATAAAAAACCCCCGCCAGGGGTGAACTGGCGGGGGAATTCGGAAGACCAAACGGCCAACCGAGGGTTACCAGAAGAAATCGTGGATCACGTCGACCACTTCGCCGGTGTAGATGTCGACCAGGACGACATCGTCATAGTAGCGGACCCAGCGATAGGGGCCGTAGACCTCCGGCAAGCGATAGAAGAAGGGATCGTTGATGAAGTAGCGCGGCTGGAAAAACAGGCTATCGAGGAAGAACCCGATCCGCAGCCGATCATAGCGCGCCGCTCTGAATGGGGCGTAATACCGGCCCAGACGGAAGGCAGCGCGATTGTTGAAGCGATAGCCGCGCCAGTTAAACCGGCGGTTGTTGCGCCAGCCGCGATCCCAGCGACGGAAATTGCCGTTGCGGAAGGCGCGCCCGTTGCGGAAGCGCTCTGCTCTGGCGCCATTGCGGAAGGCGTTGCGGCGGATGCGACGATCCTCGAACCGATCCCGGCGCCGCTCACTGCGGACACCCTGACGGAAACCGCGAGCTTGAGCATTGCGACGGATGCGGCGGTTTTCGGCCCGGTTGCCCCGGCGTTCAGCCCGCACACCATCGCGGAAACTGCGACGCTCGCCAGCCCGTATGCGGTCCGCCCGGCGATCCGTGCGCCGATCGATCCGGTTTGCCCGGTTGTCGCCGCGCCGCTCAGTGCGGTTGGCGCGCCGATCGCCGCGATTCTCGATGCGCCGCGCGCGGTTGTCCGTGCGCCGGTCGACGCGGTTGGCTGCGCGATCGCGCCCTTGCCGATCAAACCGATTGGCCGCGCGGTCGCCGCGCCGTTCTACGCGGTTGGCGCGGTTCTGGCTTCCGCGGTCGACACGATTGGCACGGCGCTCGCTGCGACGGTCCACGCGATTGGCGCGGTTGCCACTGCGGCGTTGCACATTCTCATTCGTGTTGCGCCAAATCTGGCTCGAGGGGACGCGGTTGCTCCGCCGCTCGGAACGGTTGGCTTGCCGGTTTCCCCGCCTCTCAGAGCGGTTGGTCTGCCGATTGCTGCGTCGATTTGCGCGATTGCCCTGCCGGTTGGCGCGTCGGTTCGCCCGGCGCTCTGCGCGTTGGTTTGGCTGTTCGGCTGCGAGTTCGGAGGTCGCAGCGATGGAAATGCTAAGTGGGCCGGCGGCTTGCACCGGCTCGACGGGGGTTACAAAGGTGAGCGTAGCGGCGATTGCCGTGAGAGCGCTGCCTTTCAGCCATTGGGACTTAACCCATTGTATAAGGTCCATAAGATGCCTCCAGTGTTGCCGCCCCACCACCTACGGCTCGATTGATACCCTCTGTTACAATGGTCACGCTGTCGCCACACTTAAC
>JBCBOW010000167.1:0-5058 GCA_039821045.1 Pseudomonadota bacterium | reverse complement strand
GTCGGAGGCTTCCGCTGATGCTTCCGCGGTGAAGGTGAGTTCATCCATCCCCACAAGGCGCAGCAGCGTCGTCTCAATTGTGCCCGAGACTGTGACGTCCGCGGTGACAACATCATTGACGTCTTGCACATCGACGACTTCTTGCGCGAGCGTTGATCCAAGGTAGCCGCCCGGGAAGTTTGCCGCGATGTAGTCTTTGCCGACGTTTTCGGCATCAAGGTCGCTGGTGCCGGTCACCTGCTTGGCGCGCACAGCAGCAAGCGCGCCCGCATCAACCGCGCCTTGCAGCTTCGACTGCGCGAGGTAGACGCGGCCGAAATCGATACCGCCGCCAATCATCGCCATAGTTGGTACGAGCGCGGCCGCCATGATCGGCAGCGTACTACCGCGCGCGTCATTTCTTAACGCGATCAGTTTTTGACGGACGAACGATGCTATCTGTTTAGATTTATTCGGCCCCGACATGATGCACTCCGCTGACAATACAATGCAGCACAGCGCACTATGGAAAGAACCTTACCAACACCTCAAAGCCATTGGTTAAAATGCGAATTTAACGCTCCGGTTACCCTTAGAAATGCCGCTTATACGTAGCAGACCTTCTTGGCCGCCGCGACAATCCGAGGCGCGTCGATCAACGCAAGGTTCTCAAGATTGGCCGCATAAGGAAGCGGGACATCCTCATTGCACACGCGCAGAACGGGCGCGTCGAGATCATCGAAGCCCTCTTCCATGCAAATCGCGATGACTTCGCTAGCAATCGAGCACGTCGGCCAGCCCTCTTCCGCGATCACGAGGCGATTGGTCTTGGCAAGGCTGGTGAGGATCGCTTGGCGATCAAGTGGGCGCAGCGTGCGCAAATCGATGACTTCGGCATCGATGCCCTCGCCTGCCAGCGTTTCGGCCGCTTCCAAAGCAAGGCCAACCCCGATCGAATAGGAGACGATGGTCACATCCGAGCCCTCGCGTAACGTCCGCGCCTTGCCAATTGGCAACACGTGATCATCGATATCAGGCACATCGAAGCTGCGCCCGTAAACGAGCTCGTTTTCGAGGAACACCACCGGATCCTCGCAGCGGATTGCTGCCTTGAGCAACCCCTTCGCATCCGAGCTGTCATAAGGCGCGATCACGATCAGACCCGGCACACTGGCATACCAGGGGCCATAGTTCTGCGAGTGCTGCGCCGCGACGCGCGAGGCGGCGCCGTTGGGCCCGCGAAACACAACCGGACAGCGCATCTGGCCGCCCGACATGTAGTTGGTCTTCGCCGCTGAATTCACGATGTGGTCAATCGCCTGCATCGCAAAGTTGAAAGTCATGAACTCTACGATCGGGCGAAGGCCGCCCATGGCTGCGCCCGTGCCGACGCCAGCGAAACCGTATTCGGTAATCGGTGTATCGATAACGCGCTTGGGCCCGAATTCATCCAGCAGGCCTTGCGTGACCTTGTAAGCGCCCTGATACTCAGCGACTTCTTCGCCCATGATGAAAACGCGGCGATCTGAGCGCATCTCTTCAGCCATCGCATCGCGCAGCGCCTCGCGCACGGAGACTTGGGTGAAACTGGTGCCAGCGGGGATTTCGGGATCGCTTGCGGCGGTTGATGCGGCGAGTTTTGCGGGTGCTGGTGACACCGGCGCTGGGGTAGGCGCTGCGGCGGGCGGCGCAGATGCAGGCGCAGGCGCAGGCGCGGCTTCCTCACCCTCGCCCTCAAGTGTTGCGATCACTGTGCCGACCGCAACGTTTTCAGTCCCTTCGGCGATCAGGATTTTGCCCAGCGTCCCTTCATCGATCGCTTCGAATTCCATCGTTGCTTTGTCGGTTTCAATCTCGGCGATGATGTCACCCGGCTCGATTGTATCGCCTTCCGCCTTGAGCCATTTGGCAAGCGTGCCTTCCTCCATCGTGGGCGAGAGAGCGGGCATCTTGAGTTCGATAGCCATCGATCAATACTCCCCCACCAGGACATCGGTGTAGAGCTCTTTCGGATCAGGTTCAGGCGAATTCTCAGCGAAATCTGCGGCTTCCGCAACGCGCGCTCGGATCGCCTTGTCGATCGCTTTGAGCTCATCTTCGGTCTTGCCGCCTTCGATGAGCACTTTCTTGAGCCCTTCGATCGGATCGTGATGATCGCGCTGATCCTGCACTTCCTCGCGCGTGCGATACTTGGCCGGGTCTGACATCGAGTGCCCGCGATAGCGATAGGTGTTGCACTCCATCAGCACCGGGCCCTTGCCCTCGCGCACATGCTTGAACGCAACCTCGGCCGCCGCGCGCACTTCGAGCACGTCCATCCCGTTCACTTCCATGCCGGGGATACGGAACGCGGTGCCGCGGCGGTAAAAGCGGGTTTCGGCAGAGGAGCGCTTGGTTGCGGTGCCCATCGCATATTGGTTGTCTTCGACCACGAACACGATCGGCAGGTTCCAAAGCGCGGCCATGTTAAACGTCTCGTAGACCTGGCCCTGGTTCGCAGCGCCGTCGCCAAAGTAAGCCAGGCAGATCCCGCCATCATCGTTGTATTGATGCGCGAGCGCGAGGCCCCCACCCAGCGCCACTTGCGCGCCCACAATACCATGGCCGCCGTAAAACTTGTGTTCGGTCGAGAACATATGCATCGAGCCACCCTTGCCCTTCGAGATGCCTGCCTGGCGCCCGGTTAGCTCTGCCATGATGACTTTGGGATCAATGCCATAAGCGAGCATATGACCATGATCGCGATAGCCGGTGATGACGCTGTCCTTATCGCCATCAAGCGCGGTCTGGAGCCCGATGGCGACCGCTTCCTGACCGATATAGAGGTGGCAAAAGCCGCCGATCAGGCCCAAGCCATAAAGCTGGCCCGCTTTCTCTTCGAAACGGCGGATAAGCAGCATGCGCTCATAGAAATCGAGCATCTCCTCCTCGCTCGCCGCGTAGCTCTTGGCGTCTACAAACTCCTGCTGGAGCGAGCGCAGGACGAAATCGGGATCATCCGATGGCGCTATGGCTGGCTTGGATTTGGCTTTAGCGGCAGGCTTGGTGGTGCGCGAAGAGGCGGCTTTGGGTGTCTTGGCCACGGCGAGGTGTCCTTTGTTTAAGGCCCTGGGGAGGAGGCGTTGGATCGCCTTTCGCTATAGGCCTAAGATTTCATGAGACGCAACGAATAGGATCACGCCGCTACAATAATGATGCAGCGCTGCGATTAGTCTTCGAGCGTAATGACCACTTCATCAGGATGCAGGACGCCCAGATTGCGGCGCACCAGCTCTCCTGCAAGATCAGGATCAGCGCCCTCGGGATCAAGCAAAGCGACACGGTTTTTGAGCGCATCGCGCTGCTCTTCGAGAGCGGCGAGTTCCTGCGCGCGCTGCGAGAGAGCTGCGGTGTTTTCGCGCCATGCGAGGAGGCCCCAAGGCCCGGCAATCGCGAGCCCCATCAAGATAAGCAAAATGGCAAGCGCGCCGTAAAGCTTGAGCTGATCGACAGGCTGACGAACCTCAGGACGCGCGAATGCGGTGCCCGTGTTTGTCATGCTGGGTGTTGATCGCATTGCTGCCCGCCTCCTGAAACTTGACAGAATCACAGTTGGCCTGCGCGATCAAGCGCAAATCCGCGCTTTAGGTAAAATTGGGGCTCAACCGTTTCCCTGCAGACTCAGTCTAATAGGAGCGCGGCAATCCCAGGACATGCTCTGCGAGATAAGACAGGATGAGGTTGGTTGAGATCGGCGCCACGGTGTAAAGCCGCGCTTCGCGGAACTTGCGCTCGACGTCATATTCCTCCGCAAAGCCGAAGCCGCCATGGGTCTGCACGCACATGTCCGCCGCAGCCCAGCTCGCCTCGGACGCGAGCAGCTTGGCCATGTTGGCTTCTTCGCCCGGATTACCCCCTTCATCAAACGCTTGGGCCGCGTGGTGCACCATCAGCTCAGCGGCGCGCATCTGAGCGTAACAGCGCGCGATGGGAAACTGGATACCCTGGTTTTGACCAATGGGCCGCGCAAACACATTACGGTCGCTCGCATAAGCGCTGGCGCGTTCGATAAACCACTTGGCATCGCCGATACATTCTGCCGCGATAAGGATGCGTTCGGCGTTCATGCCTGACAAGATGTAGCGAAAGCCCTGCCCTCTTCCCCCACCAGAGCATCGGCCGGGATCGCCATGTCGTCGAAGAACAGCTCGGTGGTGGCATGGTTCATCATGGTGCGGATCGGCTTGATCTGCATGCCCCCAGGAGATTCAGGAGTGCCGAGCGCTTCTTTCATATCGACGAGGAACATTGAGAGCCCCTCGGTCTTTTTCTCAACCTGCTCTCGCGGGGTCGTGCGCGCGAGCAGCAGCATGAGATCGGAATGCTCAGCGCGGCTCGTCCAGATCTTTTGGCCGTTGATGACATACTCATTGCCGTCTTTGACCGCGCGCGTTTTCAGGCTCAGCGTATCAGTGCCGCTGGTCGGCTCGGAAACGCCAAAGGCCTGCAAGCGCAAGCTGCCATCAGCGATCTTGGGAAGATACTGCGCCTTTTGATCCTCGCTGCCATAGCGCAGCAGCGTATTCATGATGTACATCTGCGCATGCGCCGCGCCGCCGTTGCACCCGGTTGCCTGGATTTCCTCCATGATGACGCAGGCGCTATCCAAGCTCAGCCCACTGCCGCCGTATTCTTCGGGGATCAGCGCTGCGAGAAACCCCGCTTTGGTGAGCGCATCAACAAACTCGCCCGGATATTCGCGCGCAGCGTCTTTCGCGCGCCAGTATTCACCCGGGAAATCATCGCACAAGCTGCTCACAGCGCGGCGGATCTCAGCGAGTTCTTCGCTCTTGTTTTTCATCAATCTCTCTTGAGTTTCTGTCTCTTGCGCGCCTGATTGCCTTGCACGATCCGCTGTGTCTATCGCGAAGGCGCTATCTAATCAGTTTTTGGCTGCTACTGATCAGAGAGTGGAGTGAGAGGAGACGAGAACCATGCAAATTCTGAAGACTGACCCAGCCCGCTTTGCCACGATCCCGGATTACCCATTCGCGGAAAACTGGCTCGACATTGACCTTGGCGAGGAGTTTTCGGGCCGCA
>JBCBOW010000166.1:0-5065 GCA_039821045.1 Pseudomonadota bacterium | reverse complement strand
ATAGACCAGTTTCCGCGGCGAATTCAGACAATTGCGCATCTGGTTCGCGGAAAAATTCATTAACAAAGCGCGCAAACCCCATGCCCAGCGTAAACACGCCAACCAGCAATCCGGGGCGATAGCGCGCGCGCGTCTTCCAAAATAGGAGCATCAAAATAATGAGCAAGGCAAGCCCTTCCAGCCCCGCTTGATAGAGTTGGCTGGGGTGGCGCGGCATTTGCGTGGGATCGGACGGAAAGATCATCGCCCAGGCAACATCGCTCGCCCGGCCATAAAGCTCGCCATTGTTGAAATTGGCCAGCCGCCCCAGCAGCATCCCCATCGGCACATTGACGCTGATATAATCGCACACGCGCAGGAAATTGAGCTTATCGCGCCAGGCGATAAAGGCGATCGCGATCAACACACCGATCAGCCCTCCGTGAAAACTCATCCCGCCATCCCATACGCGCAGCAGTTTCCAGCTTACAAAGCCCTCGCCTGAGAAATCCGTGAAGACGCTGGGAATATCAGACGCGCCGCCGGTGTAGAAAGCTGCGTAGCCCAGCCGCCCTCCCAGGATCACGCCGAGCGTGCAGTAGAAAAAGAGATCATCCGCGTGGCGCTGAGCGAGCGGCGCGCCCGGCTCTTTAATCATCCGTGAAAGGTGCCAATAGGCAAAGACGACGCCGATCAGATAAGCGAGCGAATAAAAGCGCAGAGTGAAGGGCCCGATCGGAATGCCAGGCACCAGCCCCAGATCTTCCCAATAAAGCGGCGCAGAAGCAGCAGCATCCGCGCTCGCAGCAAGTAGTGACAGCACGGTGCGAACCTCTTAGTAGTATCAGCGAGCCGAAGCGGCAAAGTTGCCGGGCGGCTTTTGGCACACGATGTGGTCTGGGGAAAGAGCAGCCCCGGGAAAATGGCGCATGAGGCAAAGACGGCCTTGCCATGGCACCGGAGCATCGCGCCTGAGGAGACAGGCGCGCGCCTGATTTGACGCTAGTGCGCTGAGTTGATTTTCGGACCGTCTCAGCCGGGGCCAACCTGGCGGGGCGATCCTGGGATTGAAGATTTTGGATTAGGAGAGAAATGCCCGATGCCCACTCAGCTTGACCAGACGATGGATACAATCATCGGCCAGCTCACATCGCAGGGCCAGCCTTTCATGACCGTGCCGTTTGAGCGCGGCGGTGTCGAAATGCCGGCTTTCGCAATGGCCCCGCCAACAATGGCGCACTATTTTGCTCACTTTTGCAATGAGCACAAAGATGTCGAATTCCTCGTCGATGGTGATACCCGCCTGACCTTTGGCGAAGCCTATGCCGCGGCCGCCTGCGTTGCTCAGGGCCTGGTGACCAAACATGGCGTGAAGAAAGGCGATCGGATCGGGATTGCTGCGCGCAATTCAGCCAATTGGATGATCCTGGAAATGGGCATCTTGATGGCTGGCGGCTGTGCCACTTTGCTCAATGGTTTCTGGTCTGGTGAAGAGCTCGCGTATGGCGTGCGCTTGGCGGAATGCACCATCGTGCTTGCTGATGCAGGCCGCGCCGCGCGCCTTGAAGGGCAGGACATTGGCGATGCACAGATCATCGAATTTGAGCATGGCGGCGCGCCCTCGCAAGGGCTGGCAGCGGTCTGGGCCGAGCCTGGCGCTGATGCGCCTTCGGTTGCGATGGCGATGCTGGGCGAGCTTGGTCCGGATGATCTGGCAACGATCCTGTACACTTCGGGATCAACCGGCAATTCAAAAGGCGCCTATTCCGATCATCGCGGTGTCGTCCATGGTGTGATGAGCTATGTCAGCCAAAGCGCGATGGCGAAGGTCATCCTCGAGGGCCAGGGCGAAGACGTCAGCGCGCAGCCATGCGCTCTGGTCGCGGTGCCGCTGTTTCATGTTACCGGCGAAATCCCGCTGTTCCTTCAAAGCATCGCCATTGCGCGCAAGCTGGTGCTGATGCCCAAATGGAACGCGGAAGAGGCGATGCGCCTGATGGAGGCGGAAAAGGTCACCTATTTCGTCGGCGTCCCGCTGATGAGCTATGAAATCGCCAGCCACCCGAGCCGGGCCAATTACGATCTGTCTTCGTGCAAGAGCTTTGCCGCTGGCGGCGCACCGCGCCCGCCGGAGCATGTGTCGAAGATCAAGGAAGCCTTCCCCGGCGGTTTCCCGCTGCTGGGCTATGGCCTCACAGAAACGAACGCGGTGGGCTGCGGCAATTTCAACGAGAATTACATTGCCAAACCCGGCTCAACCGGCACACCGAGCAAGCCCATGGTCGAACTGGCGATCCTCGATGATGATGGAAACGCGCTCGCTCAAGGCGAAATCGGCGAAGTCTGCATCCGCTCGGTTGCGAATTTCCTCGGCTATTGGCGCAACGAGGAAGCAACGCAAAAGGCCTTCACCAAGGATCAGTTCTTCCGCACCGGCGATCTCGGCTATCTCGATGAGGATGGCTATCTCTTCATCGTCGATCGCAAGAAAGACATCATCATCCGCGGCGGCGAGAACATCTCGTGCATCGAGGTGGAAGATGCGATCTATGCGCATGATGATATCAGCGAATGTTCGGTCTTTGGCTTGCCGGATGAACGCATGGGCGAAGTGCCCGCGGCGGTCATCCTTGCCAAGGATGGGCGCGATGAGGTGACGCCCGCCGCACTAAGGGGTTTCCTCCTTGAGCATATCGCCCCCTTCAAGGTGCCGCTCGAAGAGCATATCTTTGTGGTGCATGAAACGCTCCCGCGCCTTGGCACCCAGAAGGTCGATAAAAAGCTCCTGCGCGAGCAATACACCAAACAGCTTGCCGCAGCTTGAGGCCATTGATCACACGGGGGTGCTGCCATGAGCTCGGCCGCCCCCGTCCTTGATCCCATCGGCGAGGTTCCTGATCCCGGTGCGCCGCTTGTGTTGGATCAGGCTCACGCGCCTGTGCCCAAGCGCTTGCCTCGCCAGCGCGCGATCTTCGATCGGCGCGTTATCGCTGAGGCGATCGCCAAGCTTGTCGATGCGCATGGCGAGAACGCGCGCCCCCACATTCTCACAACTCTGCGCAATGCGATCGATAGGGGCCGCAGCGAATTGGCGCAGCGGCTCGCTGAAAAGCCCTCCGCCGGCCATGAATGCACAGCGGGCCACGCGTTTCTCACCGATCAATTGCTGCGCGTGATCTATGATCACGTGACCACCGATCTCTTTCCCGCGCCCAATCGCACCGCCGCTGAACGCATCGCTGTGCTTGCGGTGGGAGGATATGGGCGCAGCGAGATGGCGCCGCATTCCGATATCGACATCGCTTTTCTGACGCCGATGCGCCGTGCGCCCTGGTGCGAACAGGTGATCGAGGCGATGCTTTATTTGCTGTGGGATCTGGGGCTCACTGTGGGCCATTCGAGCCGCACCGTTGCTGACACCACGCGCATGGCGAAAGAGGATCTCACAATCCGCACGGCTTTGCTCGAATCCCGGCTCGTATGGGGCGATGAGGCGATTTTTGAAGAGGCGCGCGCCCGGTTCTGGCGCGAAGTCGCACGCGGGAGCGAGCGCGAATTTCTGACACAAAAGCTGGCTGAGCGCGATGCCCGGCACAAGCGCATGGGCGATAGCCGCTATGTCGTTGAGCCGAATGTCAAAGAGGGCAAAGGCGGCTTGCGCGATCTTCAGACGCTCTATTGGATCGGCAAATATATCCACCGCGTCGAGAGCGCTGCCGACCTCGTCAATGTCGGTCTCTTCACCCGCAGCGAATACCGCAGCTTTCGCCGCGCGGAGGGTTTTCTCCTGGCGGTGCGCTGCCACATGCATGAGATCGCTGAGCGCGCAGAAGACCGTTTGACGTTTGACCTGCAGCGCAGCGTGGCTGCACGCATGAATTTTGCGGATCGCCCCGGCAAAAGCGCGGTCGAACGCTTCATGCAATACTACTTCATGCAGGCCAAACGCGTGGGCAATCTCACCGGTGTGTTCCTCGCCGCGCTCGATGAGGAGATGGCCAAAAGCCGGAGCAAGGCCGCCGGGCTCCTCGCGCGCTTGGGTCAAGAGAAACCACGCTCGATTGCAGGCTATGAAGTGAGCGCGGGCATGATCAAAGCGCCGAGCGACACATGGTTTGAAGAGGATCCGGTGCGCCTGATTGAGATCTTCCAGATCGCCGAGGCGCAAGGGTTGGAAGTGCACCCGCAAACGATGCGGCTGGCGGATCGCGATGCCAAGCTGATCGATAAATCGGTGCGCAAAAGCGCGCGTGCCAATGCGCTGTTCCTCGATGTCTTGTGCGGCAAGCGTGATCCGGAATCCGCGCTGCGCTGGATGAATGAGGCGGGTGTCTTTGGCCGCTTCGTGCCCGATTTTGGCCGCGTCAACGCGCAGATGCAGTTCGACATGTATCACCACTACACCGTCGATGAGCACACAATCCGCGCCATTGGCTTGCTCAGCCAGATTGAGCGCGGCTTGCTTGAAGCGGACCACCCGCGCGCAACCAAGCAGATCCACAAGCTTACCTCGCGGCGCGCGCTGTTTGTCGCTGTGCTGCTGCACGATATCGCCAAAGGGCGCGGCGGCGATCACTCGGTGCTCGGCGCTGGCGTAGCGCGGCGGCTGTGCCCTCGCTTTGGGCTGGACGAGCGCGAAACCGAGCTGGTTGCCTGGCTGGTGCTGGAGCATCTTTTGATGAGCCGCACCGCGCAAAAGCGCGATCTCACTGATCCCAAGACGATCGAAGATTTCGTCGCCGAAGTGCAGACAATCGATCGCCTGCGCAATCTTGCGATCCTGACTGCGGTTGACATTCGCGCGGTTGGGCCAGGCACATGGAACAGCTGGAAAGGTCAGCTGCTGGGCGAGCTTTATGATGCAGCGCAAGAGCGCATCCGGCTGGGCCATAAGCGGCATGGGCGGATCGAGCGCGTGACCGCCAAAAAAGCGGCCGCGCGCGATCAGCTCGGCGATCACGCGCAATTGGTAGACACGCTCGGCGCATCTTTGGGCGATGCCTATTGGATCGCCGAACCGGTCGACATCATCGCTAAGAATCTGGCACAATACGCTGTTGCAGAGCGCGAAGAGGATCGCCTTTCG
>JBCBOW010000165.1:0-5069 GCA_039821045.1 Pseudomonadota bacterium | reverse complement strand
GCGTTTCTGTTTGCCGGTGCACAAAAGAGCGTTGCTATCGGAGCGCCGCTCGCAGCAATCCTCTTCCCGCCGCAAATCGCCGGGTTCGTGATCGCGCCGCTCTTACTGTACCATCTGCTGCAATTGCTCTGGGCCGCGCCGCTTGCGACCCATTTGTCGGCTAGCTCTAAGACATAGCCGCGCGGTTGTGGCGCACTGACCAAAGCAGCGATAGCCCGATAAGCACCGCGCCAATCAATCCAGTGATCGTCTCCGGGATATGATAGCGCGCAGACAGCAGCATGATCGCGCCGAGAACTATAATCGCCCAAAATGCGCCATGCTCAAGATAGCGATATTGCGCGAGCGTTCCCGTGCGCACCAAATGCACTGTCATCGAGCGCACAAACATCGCCCCGACAGACAGGCCCAGCGCGATCACGATCATGTTGTTGGAAAGCGCAAACGCGCCGACCACGCCATCAAAGCTAAAGCTTGCATCGAGCACTTCGAGATAGAGGAAACCGCCTAACCCGGAACGCACGATCTCGCCGGCAGCTTTCTTGCGCGCCTCGCGCTGCTCAATGATCTCTCCAAGAGCGTGAACCGCGATGTAGGTCAACAAACCCAGCAAGCCGGCGGTGAGAAAGGTGAGAGCATCGGCAGGCTCCAGCAAGAGCGAAACCCCATAGATCAGCGAGAGCACGATTGCGATTTCTAACGCGGGAATGCTGGAGAAACGCGCCGCTGTATGCTCCAGGGCGGCGATCCAGTGGACGTCCTTCTCTTCATCGAAGAAGAAGCTGAGCCCCACCATAGCGAGAAACGCGCCGCCAAAGCCTGCAATGCCGACATGCGCAGCAGAGACGATGCGCTCATATTCCTCAGGATCGCCAAGCGATAACTCAATCGCAGCCCAAGGGTCGATGTTTGCGGCAATCGATACAATAGCGATCGGAAACACGATCCGCATACCAAACACTGCGATCAGGATCCCGATGGTCAAGAAGCGCTGCTGCCAAACCGGGTCCATCTCGCGCAGAACGGTGGCGTTGACGACGGCATTGTCAAAACTGAGCGAGACTTCAAGGATCGAGAGCACAAAGACAATCCATAAGACCGAAAGCATGCCTGTGATCGTGCCGCTTGAGCTCCAGCCATACCAAGCCGCAATCGCCAAGCAGATGGCCGTGAAGAGCAGCGAGAAGCTGTAATAGCGAAGCAGGGTCTGCATGAGTTCGTTCAGGCCTTGGGCTGGTAAGTCTGTTCTTCGCTTGGGAAGGAGCGCGTGCGAACCTCTTCAGCATAAGTTGCGACGGTCTTGTCGATGAGGCTGGCGATATCCTCATAGCGTTTGACGAACCGGGGCACGCGCTCAAACATGCCGAGCATGTCTTCGGTGACCAACACTTGCCCATCGCACTGCGCGGACGCACCGATGCCGATCGTGGGGCAAGAGACCGCCTCGGTCGCAGCGATCGCAATCGGCTCAACCACACCTTCGATCACCATCGCAAAGGCGCCTGCCTTGTCGAGCGCCATGGCATCGCTCACAATCTTGTCCGCTTCTGCATCGGACCGACCGCGCGCCGCATAGCCGCCCAGAACATTCACCGCCTGCGGTGTAAGCCCGATATGACCCATAACTGGAATGCCGCGCGAAATGAGGAATTCGACGGTCGGCGCCATGGCCTCGCCGCCTTCGAGCTTGACCGCCGCTGCACCCGTTTCCTTCAGGAGATAAGCCGCGCTTTCGAAGGCTTGCTCGGGTGAACTTTCATAAGAGCCAAACGGCATATCGATCACGACCACGGCATGATACGAACCGCGCACCACCGCCGCGCCATGATTGGCCATCATCTCCAGCGTTACCGGGATGGTAGAAGGCAGCCCATAGATCACCTGCGCCAGCGAATCTCCCACTAGCAAGAGGTCACAGTGGCTATCAAGCAGTTGCGCCTGGCGTGCTGTATAGGCGGTAAGCATCACGAGCGGCTCTTGCGTCACCCCGTCTTTCTTGCGCGATCGGATGCGCGGGACGGTCAAGCGACGCATGGGCTTGGGCGTTGGATTGGCGCGGCTGGTGCTTGTATCAAGCTGGTAGGTTGTCGACATGGCCTGCGCGTCTAGCCGGGGCGCTGCGCAAAGGCAAAGTGCGAGATAGGCATTGGCCCTTGGCGCGGCCTCGGTTTTCTTGCAGAGAGGTGACAACACCAAGGGGCCAGCGAGCACGCGCGTCCACTGCGCGGTCAAAGGAATACAAGAACACATATGGTTGCAACAACGGATTCGATGACGCGCGATGGCTGGTCTTCGCGCAGCGCTTTCATTTTGGCTGCGATCGGTTCTGCGGTTGGCCTGGGGAACATGTGGCGTTTCCCGGCGGAAGCGGGCGAAAATGGCGGCGGCGCCTTCGTCTTGTTCTACATCACCTGTGTGATCTTGATTGGTTTGCCGGTGCTTTTGTCAGAGGTTCTGATCGGGCGTCATGGCCAGTCAAACGCACCAGAGAGCGTCAGGCGAGTGGCGCGTGAGAGCGGCGCTTCGGGCAACTGGGCTATCCTTGCTGACTTTGGTGTTTTGGGCGCCTTCCTCGTCCTCAGCTTTTACTGCGTCGTGGGCGGCTGGGTGCTTTATTACATCGGCGTCTTTGCCGGCGATCTTGTCACCACCGGGCTTGTTGGAGGCGCGTTCGAGGGGCGTCCGGCTGCAGACGTGGAGGCGCTGCTTCCGGGTCTGTTTGGCAATGGCGTCTTGATGGTCGCTTTGCACGCGCTGTTTCTTGGCATTACGCTGTTCTTCGTCGCTCGCGGTGTCTCGAGCGGGATCGAGTGGGTTGCGACCTGGTTGATGCCAACCTTCTTTGTGCTGTTCGTCGCAATCACGATTTATGGCGCGACGACAGGCGAATTTGGCAAGGCTATCGATTACCTTTTCACTTTTGATGCAAGCAAGCTGACTGGGCCAGTGATGCTGGCGGCTGTAGGTCAGGCGTTCTTTTCGCTCTCGCTCGGGGTTGCCGGAATGATGACCTATGGCGCTTATGTTGGTCGCGATGTGAACCTGGCGAGTACCAGTGGCATTATTGCAAGTGCGGATACCGCGGTTGCGCTGATTGCGGGGCTGTGCATTTTTCCGATCGTCTTTGCCGCTGGACTTGATGCCAATGCCGGCCCCGGGCTGATGTTTCAAAGCCTGCCGCTCGCTTTTCAGAGCATGCCGTTTGGCTCGCTGATTGGGCTGCTCTTTTTTGTGATGGTGTTCTTTGCCGCGCTCACGAGTTCGGTCTCTTTGCTTGAGGCGCCCACCGCCTGGTTCAAGGATCGCGCCAATCTGCCACGCGCCGGGGCGACGATCATCGTCGGTGGGAGTGCCCTGGTCTTGGGCGCAATGGCGGCTTGGTTTTGGGGGACACCCGTTCCCGGTGTGGCGAGCCTCGGGCTGTTTGAGGGGCAGGATCTTTTCAACGTCCTTGATACTGCGACAAGTAAGGTGCTGATGCCCATTGGCGCTATTCTGACTTCGGTCTTTATCGGCTGGATCGCTGATAGGCGTTTGGTTGATACCGAGAACGGCCTTGGCGGAGGGCTGCATGTCTTTTGGCGGTTCCTGGTGCGCTGGCTGTGTCCGCTTATTCTGACGCTGATTCTGGTTGCGGGGATTTTTCCGGAGACGCTTGGCCTTAACTGATCGCTTGGATTGCGATTGTGCTTTTTCCAGCGTTGCAATCGCGCACCGAGTATGGAACATAGTGTGAACAAATGAACTCGCTTGCGAGTCTCTCATGAGTTGTTCCTATGCCCAAATCTGCTTTTTTGACTGGCGCTCAAGCGCTTAATGCCTTTCCTGTCCCGCATCGTCCCAAAGGACGTAGCGCAGCTGTGCATCCATCGGGCTCGTCTTTGTCGGATGCGGGTGCACCCCCAAGGCTGAGCGCTCAGGATATTGCCGCGATCTCCAAGTCCCGCAGCGCGCGCTGGCGTCCAGGGCTTAAGGATCAACCGTTGCATAGCGAGATTTTTGCAAGCGCTGCTGATGCAAGCGGAGCAGGCCTTGCGCTGGCTTTAGCGCGCGATGCGTTAGCGGTGGCTGACACTTTCAAGGACCCGCTCGCCGAAGCTGAGGATCATCGCCAAGTGCTGTGGGTTCAAGAGAGCCGCGCTATCAAGAGATCAGGGCGGCCTTACCTGCACGGGCTGCCCGCTGATCTGCGCGATCGTGTGATCCATGTCGAGGCAAAGACACCGCGCGATGCGCTCTTCGCGCTTGAAGAGGGGCTGCGCTGCCGCGATCTTGCTTGTGTAATTGGCGAGATACTGGGCAATCCGCGCGAGCTTGATTTCACCGCATCGCGCCGCCTCAGCTTGGCCGCGCAAAAGCACAATGTCGCCTTGTGGCTGGTGCGGCTTGAAGCGGAAGCGGACCTTTCCGCGGCCCGAATGCGCTGGCGAGTTGAACCCTGTGTGTCGCAATCGCGGCTTTGGAACAGCGATGCTCCTGGCCAACCGGCCTGGGTCAGCGAACTCTTCCGCGCCCGCAGCCATGCTCCTGGCAAATGGACTTTGACGAACGATCAAGTAGCCTTGCGAGCAGAGCGATCCCCCCTTGCTGATTGGAGATCACAAGATGCCGTTGGAGAAAACGCTCGCGCCTCGCTCGCCAGAACCGCGCGCTCAGCCACGGCGGATTATGGCGATCTGGTGCGCCCAACTTTCGGTCGATCGCTGGCGGCTTCAGGAAGGGGTTAAGGCAGGGGAAGGCGTGGATGCAGAGCCGGTCGCGCTGATCACGGAAACCGCGCACGGCCCGCGCATCAGCTCTGTCAACGCAGCCGCGAGCGATGCGGGGGCTCAGCCGGGCACAATGCTGGCGGATGCGCGCACCTTATGCCCCGCTATCCGGGCTGTTCCCGCTGATCCGGCCGGTGATCTTGATTTTCTTGAAAAGCTGGCGGTGTGGGCGCAGCGTTGGGGGCCGTGGAGCGCGCTTGATCCGCCTGATGGCGTGCTTGTTGATGTGAGCGCGGTGGCGCATTTGTTTGGCGGGGAGGCGCGGCTGCTCAGCGATGTCGAAGCGGCTTTCTTCAAACG
>JBCBOW010000164.1:0-5099 GCA_039821045.1 Pseudomonadota bacterium | reverse complement strand
CGTCGCCTCGTCCATCGCCACGCAATCGACCGCGCCATTTGGCGCGCGCTGGCTGCGGCGTTCGGCGCGCTGCGCGTTAAGCGCAATGCAGGCCTCCTCGCCGATCCCCTCTGCCAACAGATCAAGCGTCGTGAAAAAGGCAGCCGGATCAAGCGACACCTTCGCCTCGCGGTCCCACACGCTTGCGCCGCGCCACGAATTGCCATGCGCGCCGCCTTCATAGGCGTAGACATTGTTGGCAATGCTGAGGAAGCGCGGCAGATCAGCGACCACCTGCCAATTGACCTCGTAAGTGCGGCTGGCGCAGGAGGCGAATTCGGGCGGGCAATCCTTGAGCGCCTGGGTGTAATAGCCCTTTTGCTCAGCCAGCAGCTTGTCTCGCTCGGCTTCCAGCTTGCTCGCAAGCTCGGGGATCGCGGAGACCTGACGCGGCCATGTGTAAAGAAAATCGCGCTGGGCCTCGCCCTGCTTCTCTTCATCTTTGAACGCGACATCCTGCGCCTCGGGAGCAACGCGCCGCTGGAGTGTTTCCGATGCGGTTTCGGTGCCCCCCTCGCCCTGCGAAGGCGCGCTATCGATCCCGATCGCGCCGCTCATATCCTCTGGCGATGAACACGCCGCGAGAATGATGCACCCCGCGATCGCCAAGATTGCCCTGTTCATAACACCTTCCCCAATGATTCCTGCGTGACAAGTCTAATCACCCGATTATGGACGGGGCATGACTGATTTTTCCGACCTGATCCTCCCTGATCGCGGGCAAGACGCGACCGCAATTCACTTGACGACCAAGGCAAATTACGAGGCCTTTGCCAAGACGCTGAGCGCGAGCCAGAGGGCCGCTCTGGCAGGTCAGAGTTTCGAAGGCGGTGCTGGGCAAATCGGCATTATCACCAAGGGCGATGGCTTCGCCGTTGTCGCAGGCGTGGCGGACCCCGCTGCGCTCAAAAGCTATTGCCTCGCATCGCTGGCGGAAAAGCTCCCCGCCGGCACCTATCGCATTGCGGAGGGCGAAACGGAGCAAGGCCCGCACCATCCCGCCTTCTTCGGTTGGCTGACGGCGCAATATCGCTTCACCCGGTATCGCGAAGAAGAGAACCCGACAGGCCCGCGTGTGCTGTTGACCAAGGATGTCGCCAAGATCGATGCGCTGCGCGCGGAGGCGCAAGCGGAATGCGAAGTGCGCGATCTGGTCAACACGCCCGCTGAAGACATGGGCCCCGCTGCGCTCGAAGCCGCCATCGAAGCGTTGGGCAAAGCGTATGGCGCGCAGGTGACGACGACCAAGGGCGATGCGCTGGAAACCGGCTATCCGATGGTGCACGCCGTTGGCCGAGCCGCCGCGCGCCATCATGCAGCGCGCATCATGCATCTGGAATGGGGCAAGCCCAGCGATCCCGTGCTCGCGATCGTTGGCAAAGGGGTGTGCTTTGATTCAGGCGGCCTCGATATCAAGCCATCGGCCGGCATGCGGCTGATGAAGAAGGATATGGGCGGCGCAGCGCACGCCATTGCGCTTGCGCGGCTGATCATGGGCGCCAATTTGCCCGTGCGGCTGCACCTGCTCGTCCCCGCGGTGGAAAACGCGATTTCGGGCCCGGCTTTTCGCCCCGGCGATGTCCTCGCCAGCCGCAAGGGGCTTACGGTCGAAATTCACAACACGGATGCCGAAGGGCGGCTTATTCTGGGCGATGCCCTCACCCGCGCGAGCGAAGAGGAGCCAGACCTCATCGTCGATTTCGCAACGCTCACGGGCGCTGCGCGCGTTGCGCTTGGCCCTGACTATGCCGCGATGATGACGCGCCGCGATGAAACCGCAGACGCGCTGATCGAAGCAGGACGCGCGGTGGAGGATGAACCCTGGCGTTTACCCTTGCCCGAAGCTTACCGCGAATATCTCGCCTCTGACATCGCTGACCTCGTCAACGCTCAATCCAACCCCTATGCGGGCGCCAGCGTCGCCGGGCTGTTCCTCGATCGCTTCGTTGGCGACGGGCTGGACTGGGTGCATTTTGACACATTCGCCTGGCAACCCTTCGCCAAACCCGGCCGCCCCAAAGGCGGGACCGCTTACGGCTTGCGCGCCACCTGGCATATGCTGCAGGGCCGCTACGCACGCTAACTTGCTGCATGGGAAAGAGAGCGCTAAGCGCGCCGGCCATAGGCTTTGCCGCGAGCGAGGCGAGGATAGAAGCTGAATGAACGGCGCAACCAGCCATACGAACACATATCGTGTCCCCACTCACAAGTTGGGCCTTAATGGACCGGTTGCGAAACCTGCGCCCGGCACACTGCCCTTGCGCGGGGATCTGGCCCATATCGCGCTCGCGGGAACGCATCTCGCCGCGCATTATGCGATTCCGACAAGCGGCAAGATCAAAGATGAGGCAACCGCCTTGCGCGCGCTTCCGCGCGATGATGCGGAGATCACTGGGTCTTTGGAACCGGGCGCACGAATCGAAGTGCTCGATATCGGCAGCTCATGGATCTGGTGCTGCTTGGGGCCAGAGGGTCCGAGCGGCTATGTCCATGTGGAATGCGTTGACCTGAGCAACGAGGACTGACCGGCGATGCCCACTCGCATTTTCATAGACGGCGCGGCGGGCACCACAGGGCTCGAAATTCATGAACGGCTTGCAGGGCGCGAAGAGTTTGAACTGATCGTGCTCGATGAAGCGCGTCGCAAGGACGAAGCGGCGCGCCGCGAGGCCTTGCGTGAAGCGGACGTCGCGATCCTGTGCCTGCCCGATGATGCCGCGCGCGAAGCGGTGAAGCTGGCTGAGGGCAGCGATACGCGGATCATTGATGCGTCGTCAGCGCACCGGGTTGCGGAAGGGTGGACCTATGGGTTTCCTGAGATCATCGGTCATGAGCGGATCGCCACTGCGCAGTTTGTGAGCAATCCGGGCTGTTATCCGACCGGGTTTCTGGGGCTGGTGGCGCCGCTGGTGCGCGCGGGGCTCCTGCCAGCCGACTGGCCCTACACGGTCAACGCTGTGAGCGGTTATTCGGGCGGCGGCAAAGCCCTGATCGAGCGGTTCACAGCAGAACGGGACTTGGCCTTCCGCAGCTATGGTCTCGACCTTGCGCACAAGCACCGCCCAGAAATGCAGCAGCATGGGGGCCTTAGGCATGGTGTGCTGTTTTCACCCGCGGTCGTCCCGGCGTTTCGCGGTATGCTGGTCGAAGTGCCTCTTCATCTGGGCGCGATGGCAAACGATCCGCACTCTGACAGCCTGCGCGCGCACCTGCTCAATTTCTACGCAGGCTCGCGCGTGGTCACGGTTAACGATGAGCCTGCGGCAAGCGAGTTGCTCTTGCGCGATGGCAGCGCGGCCAGTGATGGGATGGAGCTTTTCGTGTGTGGCAATGAGGGCGGATGGAACGTTCGCCTCATCGCCCGGCTCGATAATCTGGGCAAAGGCGCGAGCGGCGCGGCGATTCAGAACCTCAACATCATGTGCGGCCTGCCGGAGACCATTGGCCTGCGCTTGTAAGCCGCCAGAGCCCTGCGGTTCGGAACCTAACTGCTCAAAAATCAGGCAAAATCGCCCCCTCACAAGCCCGGTTGCGCTGCGTTGCACAATGTTGCTAATTCCTTGGGCAACAGCTTGATCCTTGCGCAAGCCTAGCAAAACGCTACGCCTGTTTGACAGGTCAAGAATGACAGGCCAAGGCACGATTCTTGGAATAATGTTTGAGGGCGCATCGCCAGTTGGGAATATAATTACGTGAAGAAGATCGAGGCGATCATTAAACCCTTCAAGCTCGACGAAGTGAAGGAAGCGCTGCACGAAATCGGCGTCTCCGGCATCACCGTCCTCGAAGCGCGCGGCTTTGGCCGCCAGAAGGGCCACACAGAGCTTTATCGCGGCGCGGAATATGTCGTCGATTTTCTGCCCAAAGTGAAACTCGAAGTCGTCGTTGAAGATGATCAATGCGAGCGCGTGGTCGAAGCGGTCGCCGCCGCGGCACAAACCGGGCGCATCGGCGATGGCAAAATCTTCGTCACCGCGATCGAAACCGCTTTGCGCATCCGCACCGGCGAGACCGGCAACGAAGCTGTCTGACTTTTCATCACTATTTATGCGCCGGGATCGGCGTGCTTAATTCTTGGACACTCAATCAGAGGGAATAGACGAACATGGCAAGCGTGAATGACGTCCTCAAACAGATCAAGGACGAGGAAATCGAATGGGTTGATCTGCGCTTCACCGATCCGAAGGGCAAGTGGCAGCACCTCACCATGGCCGCCAGCGTGATGGATGAAGACGCGCTTGAAGATGGCCTGATGTTCGATGGCTCCTCGATCGAGGGCTGGAAGACGATCAACGAAAGCGACATGATCCTCAAGCCCGACATGGACGCAGCGTACATTGATCCGTTCAGCGCGACGCCGATGCTCAGCCTGTTCTGCAATATCGTCGAGCCTTCGGACGGTCAGCTCTATTCGCGCGACCCGCGCTCAACCGCGACCCGCGCGGAGGCCTATCTCGGCTCAACCGGCATCGGTGACACCGTCTATGTCGGGCCGGAGCCGGAATTCTTCATGTTTGACGATGTCCGCTTTGAAGATGGCTATGCAGGTTCAGGCTACGCGATCGACGATGTCGAGCTGCCGACCAATTCGGGCAAGGAATACGAAATGGGCAATATGGCCCACCGCCCGCGCGCGAAGGGCGGCTATTTCCCCGTCGCCCCGGTTGACAGCGCGATGGACATCCGCGGCGAAATGGTCGCCACGATGATGGAAATGGGCCTCAACATGGACAAGCACCACCACGAGGTGGCCGCCGCCCAGCATGAGCTCGGCATCACCTTCAGCTCGCTCACCCGCGCAGCGGACCAGGTGCAGATTTACAAATATGTCGTTCAGCAGGTCGCTCATGCTTACGGCAAAACCGCGACCTTCATGCCCAAGCCGATCAAGGAAGATAACGGCTCAGGCATGCACAGCCACATGTCGATCTGGAAGGATGGCAAGCCGACCTTTGCGGGCAATGAATATGCGGGTCTCTCTGAAACCTGCCTCTATTATATCGGCGGCGTCATCAAGCATGCCAAGGCGGTCAACGCCTTCACCAACGCGACGACCAACA
>JBCBOW010000163.1:0-5109 GCA_039821045.1 Pseudomonadota bacterium | reverse complement strand
GGTCGGGCCAATGAAGAGGCCGGAGAACAGATAGCTTAGCGAGGGATGCCGCTGCCAATAGAGGACGAAGCTCTTAAGCAGGTCAGGACGGCGGATGAAGGCGCTTTCGGGAAAGCTTGCTCCGCCAAGCACGAGGTGGTTGCCCCCGCCTGTTCCGACTGATCGGCCATCGACCATGAACTTGTCCGCTGTCAGCTCGCATTCGCGCGCCGCATCGTAAAGCTGGGTGGTGACATCAACGAGCTCATCAAAGCTTGCGGTCGGGTGGATGTTGACCTCGATGACACCGGGATCCGGGGTAACCTTCAAGATATTGATGCGCGGATCGGGCGGCGGGGTATAGCCTCCGATGCGCACCGGCATCTGCAACGCCTCCGCGGTCGCTTCGATCTCCGCGACGAGCTCGAGAAAGTCCTCCATGCTCTCCACAGGCGGGACGAACACGGAAAGATAAGAGCCCATCGGTTCGACCGTGAGCGCGGTGCGCACGGCGCCCTCGATGATCTCTTGTTCGACAATATCCTGCCGCGAGCGCCCTTCACCATCATCGACACGTTGATGCGCCTGGCTTTCCGGAGTTGCCTCGATCCGGTCCTGCTCGCCGCGTTCTGCGCGCTGTCTGCGAAAATCGGCGAGCGGCTCTTGCGGATCGGTTTCTACGCGCGGATGGATATAGGGATAGTTGCTGTCGGAGACATAAGGCAGCGAGCCCAGCGGAAGTCTGTATCCCAGCGCTGAATCGCCCGGCACCGCCACAAGCGCGCCGCGCCGCATGCGCCATTGCTCGCTCTTCCAGCGTTGCGGGTCTTTCTCTTGCTTGGTCTGCCACCGCTGGATCGGCAGGACGAAACCAACCGGCTTAGTCAGCCCGCGATTGAATGTCTCGACGATGCGTTGACGCTCTTCTGGATCTTCAATCTTGGGATCAAGCGGCGTGACATTCACCGGCAATTCGCCTTCGCGCTCGATCCACTTTTCCGGGTCTTCGTAAACCGGCTGCACAAATGCATCGCCAACACCCAGACTGTTGGCCGCCGCGCACAGGAATTGCTGGGCATCGTCAGGTGCCAGTTTCTTCTCAGGCTCGCCATCAGGGTCGGGCGCGATCAGGTCAGGATTGCTCCACAGCGGCGCGCCATCCTTGCGCCAGTAAAGCGAATAGCCCCAGCGCGGCAGGCTCTCGCCCGGATACCACTTGCCCTGCCCATGATGCAGCAAAGCGCCGGGGGCAAAACGATCCTTGAGCTTCCGGATGAGCTTGTCGGCATAGAGCGCCTTGGTCGGGCCGACCGCTTCGCCATTCCACTCTGGCGCTTTTCCGGGGTTCTCGACCACAAAGGTTGGCTCCCCGCCCATGGTGAGGCGCACATCCTGCTTGGCCAGATCTGCATCCACTCGCCCTCCAAGATTGAGCATGGCCTGCCATCGATCGTCCGTGAAAGGCTTGGTGATGCGCACCGCTTCCTTCACGCGCTCCACGGTCATCGCAAAATTGAAATCAACCTCAGCAGGCTCCGCCATGCCTTCAATCGGGGAAGCGGACCGGAAATGCGGCGTGGCGGCCAGCGGGATATGCCCTTCGCCTGCAAACATGCCTGATGTCGCGTCCATCGCCACCCAGCCCGCGCCCGGCACATAGGCCTCGGCCCAAGCGTGCAGATCGACGACGTCCTGGGTTACGCCTTTGGGTCCCTCAACAGGCTCAACATCGGCAACAAGCTGGATGGAATAGCCAGATACAAAGCGCGCCGCGATGCCGAGCCTGCGCAACAGCTGCACCAGCAGCCACGCGCTATCCCGGCAAGACCCGCGTCCGGCTTCCAATGTCTGCTCAGGCGACTGCGTGCCCGCTTCCATCCTGATCACATAATCAATGCGCTGCTCGACATCGCGATTGACCTCAACCAAAACGTCAATCGTGCGGCCGGTCCGGCTTTCGTGAGCCGCCACGAGTTCCTCAAACAGCGGCCCGTGCGCTTCGCACTCAAGGTAAGGGACGAGATCGCTTTGGAGCTTTTCGTCATAGGCAAAAGGATATTGCTCCGCATATTCCGCCATAAAGAAATCGAACGGGTTGATCACACTCATGTCCGCGATGAGATCAACTTCAATCCTGAATTCGCTCACCTTCTCGGGAAACACGACGCGCGCAAGCCAATTGCCGTGTGGGTCTTGTTGCCAATTGATGAAGTGGTTTGCCGGCTCAATCTTCAGCGCGTAGTTGGGCACATCGGTCCGCGTGTGCGGCGCCGGGCGCAATCGCACCACCTGAGGTCCAAGCTGGATTGGGCGCGAATAACGATAATGCGTGAGATGGTGCAGTGCGGCGCGGATCATGCCCAGAGGTTAAAGGGGCAGTGCGCCGAATATGCAATGCGAAAAATCGACGCAGCCTATGCGACTGTAACGCAAGACTTAGCGGCGCTAAACGCTCCTGATCCTCGTCGGATCGGACATCATGGTATTTTGGAAAGAGTGGCGCGCCAGGAAGGATTCGAACCTCCGACCGCCTGATTCGTAGTCAGGTACTCTATCCAGCTGAGCTACTGGCGCGCGTGAGCGGCGGCAAATAGGCAGGCTGAGCGCAATTGGCAACCCCGATTACAGCCACCCATGCATGATTAGGAGCGCGCAGGCCGATTGGCTAACGCAAGGCCTCGGCGTCAGGGGCATCGCGGTCGGCAAAAAGCTGAGAGCAAAGCACTGTATCTAATGGTGGTTTTGGTAGTGAATGGATTTGCTCAGGCGTCATCCAACGCACCGCCTCTCCCTCCAAAGCTTCGGGCTCACCGTCCCAGGTGCTGATTTTGTAAAGCAGGATTACAATCGGGGCAGCGTTCTCTTCCGGCGCGCTTTGGGCAAAGCCAATCGGGGCGCACGCGCCTTCCTCAACCTCAACACCAAGCTCTTCCTTCAACTCACGGCACAAAGCTTCACTTGGAAATTCAGTGCCTTCCACCTTGCCTCCGGGGAACTCCCAAAGCCCGCCATGATGCTTTGTTAAAGGGCGTTGATGCATGAGCCATAAGCCGTCACCCCGCGTAAGCGCACCTGCAACGACCAGCATCCAATAGGGCCCCATGTCGGTTTTTTTTCCATCCGGGGCCATGCGATCAACCATTTCTTAAGTTCCAGAGCCGATTTGGGGATCTGTCAGGAACGTAATGACGGGTGCTGCTATGAATTGGACCAAATTCCTCAAGCACATTGGAAGCGACAATGAAGGCGCCACTGCCGTTGAATACGGACTGATCGTTAGTCTGATCGTCATTGCCATGGTGGGTGCGCTGCAGAGTGTGGCCAACGAAAACACCAAGATGTGGGGTGAGATTGAGGCGAAAGTAATCGAAGCTAACACGAAGGCCGACTAAGAGTAACCAAGTTGAAAGGTTCCGAGTTAGGAAAATTTCAAGACCCTTCCCCTAGCTTCAACAATGTCTGTTCGTAACGCTTTGAATGGGCACGGGTACCGAAGACCAAACCAGGAGACTACAAATGAACTTCATCAACAAGCTTGCTCGTGACGAGCAGGGCGCCACCGCCATCGAATACGGCCTCATCGCTGCTCTCATCGCCGTTGCTGCGATCACCGCGATGCAGACCCTCGGCAACACGCTGTCAAGCACCTTCTCGGAAGTTGGCACGAAGATGGCTGAGCGTCCGGACGAAGGCTAAGCCAAACGCGATTTTTCGCAAACAGAAAGCGGCGGGGATTTCCCCGCCGCTTTTTTTTACGTCCCGTAGAATCGGGATAAATGCGAAGAGTTCCAGCCAAGGCGCGCTAGCGCGCCCGCACAACAAGTTTTACCTTTTGACCTGCTTGCAGGACACTGCCTGATCCCAGGCCATTCAAGACCCGGAAACGTTCTTCCTTCGCGCTCGAATAAGCCATCCGCTGCGCAAGTCCGCTGATCGTATCTCCGCGCTTAACCGTCACGACATCAATGCGCTTGGGCACGATCGCGTTTGCCTCACTCGTAGTGATCCGCCGCATGGATTGAAACATAGGGTTAAATGTCCCCGCGCGCCCCGCCGGTGCAATCGCAGCGAAATGGTAGGCTCGATCCCGCGCAAACTCGTAAGCGTAAATAACCACATCGACATTGCTGTTGCCATTGCGCACCCGCGCAACACCATAGGCGGCTGGCAAACCATTCACCGTGGTGCGCTCGAGTTGCGAAGGCGTAATCTGTTGATTCTGCTCACCAAGCGCACTGAACTGTTGCCGCACATAGCTCGTCAGGTCGCCTGCATAAGGCGCAAGCGTCAATTGCGCCTGACCGCTCTGCCCATTGATGCTGACCGCGCTGGTCGAATTAACGAGGAAGAATCCCTCCGGTGCCTCAAAGGACATGCGCAAATCGGGGTGAATGAAGCGGTTGCCTTCGATCACGCCCTGTTTGGGATCATCGCCATACAGCATGCCATCGATGCGCGAGAGAAAGATATCGCGATTGGTCCTCGAGCCCGGTTTGCCGTCCGCGTAGGCGTTTGCGAGGCGGACTCGTGCGGCGGGCTCGGGGTGCGTGCTGGCCCAAACGGGCGGACGAGCGCTCTGACGACCTTCAAGTCGCGCCTGCATGTCGTTTAGCAATGCAAGCCGCTCCAACAGGCTCGCCATCGCGCGTGGATCGTAATTGGCGCGGCTTAGGTAATCGATGCCTAGCCGATCGGCCTCCTCCTCCTGTTCGCGCGAATAAGCGAGAGTTAGAAACTGAGGCGCCTGCAACGCGCCGCGCGTCAACAGATTGCCCACGGTGCTGTCACCCAGCAACACGCCTGAGAGGATCGCACCCAGCCCGCCCAGCATCTGGTTTCGCTGCGCGCGTTGCTGGCGTTGTGCCGAATGGCGCGCGACCACATGGCCAACCTCGTGGCCCAAAACGGCAGCCAGCTCCGCCTCGTTTTCCATCAGCGAGACCAGTTGACGCGTTGTGTAGATATAGCCGCCTGGAACAGCGAAAGCGTTGTTCACCGAGCTGTTGAGCAGCGTCACGTTGAAGCTCTCGCGCGCGTCGCCAAGCTGCGAATGGACCGCGATGCCCTTGCCGATTTCTTCGACATAGTCAGCCACAGGCCCGCTCATCTCGCCGCCAAACTGCGCGATCA
>JBCBOW010000162.1:0-5109 GCA_039821045.1 Pseudomonadota bacterium | reverse complement strand
GGAGCTGCTGGTTGGAGGGATCGCTCGCCGCTGTCACGCCGCAGGCCTCAACCAGCGCTTCAAGCTCCGCTTTGCGCCAGCTGAGCAGCGGGCGAATGAGCGGGATCGGCTCGCCGCCTGTTTGGGGCTCAAACAGGCTGGCCGCGCGCACTCCGGCGAGCCCTGACAAACCGCTCCCGCGAGCAAGCCGCATCAGCAGCGTTTCGGCTTGATCATCGGCGTGATGCGCGGTGGCGAGTGCGCCGAGCCCGTCTGCGCGCGCCCAGGCGGCGAGCGCTTCATAGCGGGCCTCACGCGCGCGGGCCTGGAGATTGCCGCGCGCGACCTTTACGCTGAGCGCGGTGAAGGGCACATCGAGCGCAGCGCAGACCCGCTCCACCAGCGCGACTTCTTCTGCCGCTTGTGCGCGCAGGCCATGATCAACCGAAGCCACTGCAATGGCGCCGGGCAAGGCGAGATGGGCAAGCAAGAGCATCGCCAGCGAATCAGGGCCGCCCGAGACCGCGAGACCCAGCGAGAGCGCAGAGCCATCGGAGCCTTCGCGATCTTCTTCAGGCCACAGGAGATCAACTTCATCTGCGAAGCGCTGGACCAGGTCAGGCGAAAGCGCCGCTTCAATCCTAGCAAGATCCATCAGCGCTCAGCCCCTCCCCGAGCCGCTTAACAGCCCCTCAAGCGAGCCGCTATCCGCGCGCTACTCGCAAGTGACAGAGCGGCGGTTGCGCTCATATTGGTCCATCAGACGCCCGCTGGCGAGCGCGGGATAGGTCTCGCCAAATTCGGCCAGAGCGATGCAAGCGCGGCGCGTGTCTTCGAGCGCGATCATGCTCTCAGAGAGATAAAGGAGGCTGTCCGGCGCGCGCGCGGAGGTGCGATCGGTCTGATAATTGCGCAAGAACCAGCGTGCAGCGTCTTCGGCCCGGCCATCATCGAGATAAGCGCGGCCCAGAAGGTTGCGCCCGAATGTCACGCGCCAATGATCGGGATAGTCCTCGACAAAGCTCGCGAGCTGTTGACGCGCCTCGGGGAAAAAGCCCGCGCGCCACAGGCGAAAACCGTAAGAATACTCATCATCCCCGGCATCGCCTGATTGCGGCTTGGTGATCTCCTGCACGGCGGCGAGCCGCTCTGCGCTGGGCGCGGCGGCCTGTTCATCGGCCACGGGCTGAGGTGCGGCAGGCGTTTCGGTCTCTCCTCCAGCACTTTGCGCATTGCTGGGAGACGCGCTGGGAGACGCGCTGGGCGCGCGTGCCCCCATAGCGGCAAGATTGCTCCCGGTCGCGCTCGTATCCTGCTCATCAAGCGTGTTTTCTGGCGCAAGCGTGGGCGCTTCATCTGCGTTTTGCGAGACCGTCTCCGCCTCCGGCAAGGGCGCGATGACAGTCCCGGCGCTCTCAAGCGCGGCCACGCGCTCTTCGAGCTGCACCATCACGTTGCTCATTTCTTCGTTGCGCGCGGTGAAGCGCTGAAGCTCAGCCTCGATCGCATCAAGCCGGGCGAGGATATCGGTCACAGCGGTGGTCGAAGGGCCGCCCGTGCGGGTTTGCGTGGTGGTTTCTTCTGGCGCGATCTGGGGCTCGAAAAAGCGTCCATCCCCGCCCGGGAAGACCTTGCGCTGCAGCGCGCGGATCTCCGCTTCGATCTTGCGCAAACGGCCCTCATCCACCTCATCCTGAGCAAGGGCGGGCGCAGGGCTGGTGACCAGCAGCGCCGCGCCAAGACCATAGAGCACCGCGGCAGCAAAGCCGCGCTTCAGGCGGAGCCCTGAGCGAGCGTTGATCGTCAGTGGCAGCATCATCAATCAGTTTCCTCTCTAGCGCTTTTGCACCCATGGGGCAGACTTTGAGTGTAAGAGCTTGGAATGAATGGCGTTGGAATTTGTAGCGCAAAATCTGTGCCGGGTGGAAAAGCTCAAGTCGAGCCCACACCGCATCGAAAATGGTGAGAACCGATCAGTTCGTCGCGCCCGGTGCGCCAGTCGTCTCGGCCCGTGCGAGAAGCGCGGCGGCGGATATCGGCGTATCGCCCATCGTCACCGGCTCTTCAGAGAGCTTGGGCACGTCGCGTCCATCGATTGTAATCGAAAAAGCATCCGGCCGCCCGGTGTTGATGCGCGGTTCGCTCGCGCTTTTGGGCAGCGTAAAGGTCTCGCCGCTCGACATTTGCGCTTCAAACAAACGCTCACCACTCGCTTCGTAAAACCGCACCCACACACCGTCTTCCAGAGCGGTGAAGATCACTTGACCATCGCTCGAAATAGCAGGCGCGGCGGCCGCTGCATTGTCCGCGCCAGCGGCCGCAACTGCAGCGTCTGCATCCTCAGCGGGATCGCTTTGCGCGATGAGCGATGCAGGGCCTTCGCCCGCGCCAAAAAATGTGCTGGCAAAGGCGATGATCCCGATCAGCAAAATGAGCGCAGCAAATCCACCAAACCAGGCGAGGCTCGCTGAAGGCTGCTTCGCCGGATCGCCCGGCTCCATTTCAGCGTTAAGCGAGCTGTAGCGCGGGCCGGCATCGCCCATCTCTGCACGGATCTGATCAGCAACTTCGCTTTCATCAAGGCCCACCGCGCGCGCATAGCTTCGCGCAAAGCCGATCGCGTAAGTGCGCGAGGGAAGCGATCCGAAATCGCCTTCTTCGATCACTTCGAGATGGCGGATCGGAATGCGGGTTTCAGCGGCGATATGTTCCAGGCTCAGCCGCCGCGCATCGCGCCGCGCGCGCAAGGCGGGGCCAGCGCCATCGGCGATGTCCGGCAGGATGGGCGCGGCAGCATCTGCGGCGTCCGGATCAGCAGCGGGCCCTTCACCAGGACCGCCGGTCGCCTCGATATTGTCCTGTTTGCTTTCCATGACCTCGCCCAGCGCTCATGAATGAATGCGAAAACCCTTGGAACACACACAATCGGTGCACAGCCCGTAAGTCAAGGATTCGCTCTGTATCAGGGTGTGTGATGTCCGTGAACGCTGCGGTCTGAGATTATTCGACATCAAGGCCGCGTGCGCTGGCCCATTGGTTGAGCGCATCGCGCAAACTGATGCTAGGATCAGCGAGCCAGCCGTCCATCGCCAGCGTCAATTCGCCAAGGTCAATCTGGCGCACCAATTCCTTGATCGGACCCACGGCAGCGGGCGTGATCGACAGGCGGCGAAACCCGATCCCCATCAGCGCCAGAGCCTCCAGGCGTCGGCCACCCATCTCGCCGCACACACCGATATCAACTTGCGACCCCTCGCAGCCGCGCACCACACGCCGCAAGAACCGGATGATCGCGGGGCTGAGCCAGTCATAGCGCTCAGCCAGCTTGGGATTGGCACGGTCTGCGGCGAACAGAAACTGCGTAAGATCATTGGTGCCGACCGAAAGGAAGCTCAGTTTGGGCAAAAGCAGATCGAGCACTTCGGCAAGCGCGGGCACCTCGAGCATCGCGCCATAATGGATCGCTTCGGGCAGCAGCTTCTTGGCTTTGCGCAGGAAAGCGATCTGTTCGTCAAACACCGCTTTGGCAGCGTCAAACTCCCAGGGCTCCGACACCATCGGGAACATCACATAAAGCGGCTTGCCTGCCGATGCTTCAAGCAGCGCGCGCGCTTGCGATTTCATCAGGCCGCCGCGCTCCAGCGCCAAGCGCAGCGCACGCCAGCCCATCGCCGGGTTCTCATCATTCTCGGCAATGTCCGAGGCGAGATAAGGCACAGATTTGTCCCCGCCGATATCGACAGTGCGAAAGATCACCGGCTTGGACCCGGCCGCCTCCAGCACATCGCGATAGAGCCGCGTCTGACGTTCGCGCTGAGGCAAAGTGGCGGAGACGAGGAACTGAAATTCGGTGCGGAACAGGCCCACGCCGTCTGCCCCTGTCATGGCGAGCGCGCTCATGTCATCGCGCAGCCCGGCATTCATCATGACGGTGACGCGCGCGCCATCTTTCGTGATCGGCTCGACATCGCGCAATTCGGCGTAAGCGGCCTGGCGCTCTTTCGATTTGGCAAACCGCGCGCCGAACGCTTCGGCAACCTGCGCGCTGGGGCGGATCGTCGTCTGGCCGCTGCTCGCATCAAGCAGCACCTCATCGCCCTCGCGCACTGCGGCACGCACGCCCGTGGCGCGGCCCAGCACAGGCACGCCCATCGCCCGCGCAACAATCACGACATGCGCCGTGAGCGAGCCTTCTTCGAGGATGACGCCTTTCAAACGCCGCCGATCATATTCGAGCAGCTCCGCCGGCCCCAGATTGCGCGCGATCAGGATCGTATCGCGCGGCAGGCCCTGCTGCGCCGCGGTGCCGAGCTGGCCTGAGACAATGCGCAAGAGCCGGTTTGCAAGATCCTCCAGATCATGCATCCGGTCAGCGAGCAGCGCATCGTCAATCTCGCGCATGCGCATGCGGGTGTGTTGTTGCACACGCTCGATCGCGGCTTCGGCTGTCAGCCCTGAATCGATCGCTTCATTGATGCGGCGCGACCAGCCCTCATCGTAAGCGAACATCTTATAGGTCTCGAGCACCTCTTCATGCTCGCCGCCCTTGCCGCCAAACTCCGCCTGGCCCGCGAGCGCATCGATCTGCTCGCGCATCTTGTCAAACGCGCGATAGACGCGCTGGCGCTCAGCCTCGATGTCTTCGGCCATCACCTGCGTGATCTGAACGCGTGGCTGGTGAAACACCGCCTGACCAGCGCCGAGCCCTTTGACCAAAGTCAGCCCCGACAAGGTTTGCGGACCGGAAGCCTCCGCACCGAGCCCGCGCGCTTCCTCTTCATCGACCAGTTCGGCGTTGGCAATCAGCTCTGAGAGCACCATCGCTGTGGTCTGAAGCGCTTCGATCTCGACCTCTTCGTAGCGCCGCGGCTCGACATGTTGGACGCATAGAACGCCCACCGCGCGCTCCCGATAAACAATCGGAACACCGGCAAAGGAGTGAAATTTTTCCTCGCCGGTTTCGGGGCGATATTGGAAATCGGGGTGCGCCTTGGCTTCGGCAAGGTTGAGCGTTTCGACATTGTCCGCGATGACCCCAGTCAGCCCCTCGCCAATCGCCATCCGCGTAACGTGCACCGCCGTTTTGTTGAGGCCGCGCGTCGCAAACAGCTCCAGCATCCCCTCGCGCAG